>JBEPWR010000026.1:0-11322 GCA_041642335.1 Eubacteriales bacterium | reverse complement strand
AACCGTGGCGATAAAAACCAGTCATAAGGTTTAACCCTATATTCTTAAAAAACTCTGAGAATCCGGCAGTACTCGCCATACCTCCACCCTCATAGCTCATTACAAAGGCATACAGTACACCCATGGAAACATAGGGAAGCAAAATATATTTGATCCGCTTTTTAAAAAATCCCGTAGGAAGCCCTTCCTTGTAGGAGTAGGATAGTAGGAATTCCGACAGGAAAACAAAGATCGGTGTCCCAAAAGTGGCAAACAGTCGAAGGGTCAGTAGCGCTGTTTCCATACCTTCAGTCAAGCCTCCGTTAAATTCATGTATTTCGATGGTTCGGGTGATTGCATGTACAAACACCACCATAATAATTGCGACGGTTCTTAGAAGGTCGAGCTCCTGTATTCGTTTTTGACTCATGAAACCGCTCCTTTTACTTTTTTTCATCAATGACTTTTACTTGATATTTTTTCATTAACGAAAGAGTAACAAAAAAATGTTTCATAATTATTACACAAGCGAAAAGGCGCATAAAAAAATCACTTAAGAAATTTTGCAGATCCCTTAAGCGATTTAACAGTTTTCCTTTTAATAATTATTCGTACAATCGTTCAATTTCACTATCATCGATCAGTTCTTCAAGATAGTTCATTTGCAGCTCCTGTTGTTTTTGTTGTTGTAGCTGTTGGGTAATCTGCTCTTCCACTTCTTCGTAGGGAACACTTTCCTGTTCCTGCTCCTCCCACTGCTCTTCGAGCTGAGCATAATACTCTTCTTTTTCTTCCTCGGTAACCTCAATGTCATTCATGTTCAGATTTTGGCTCATCAAATTTTCGATCATCAGGTTTTCCCGCAGGAATCCTCTTAAGGAGTCATCATCCAGACCCTCAGCTTCCATAGCGGTTTGTAGCCCTTCTTCACCACCAAACTGTTCGGTCAGCCCTTCGATGTTTTGTTCAATTTCCTCATCAGTTACTTCAATCCCCTGGTCTTCAGCTTCCTGTAACATGACATTCTGAGAGATCAGTGATTGAATGGCTTGTTGCTGTATTTGAGGAATCATGGCTGCCGCCTGTTCGTCTTCCAGATCAATTCCATACTGTTGAGCCGCCATATTTTTGCTTCGTTCGAATTCTTCTTCGAACTCCGAAAAAAGGATTTCTTCTCCGTTTACCCGAATAAAAGCATCATCTTCTTCAAATCGATCCAGATCTATTTCTTCTGCCGCTTGCGGTTCCTGATCTTCTACGGCGTCTCCATTTCCTTCTTCATTGTCTCCGTCGTTGTCGTCTGCATCCTCTCCGCCACAGGCCGTCAAAAGCAAAAGCCCCATAACCGTGAACAGCAGTACTGCAATTATTTTTTTCTTCAAAATATAACCTCCTACAGATTATCTTCAATTTTGTGTAAAATTAAACTTGTTGTACAGTGTAGTAGTATTTCGGAAATTTGTCAAGTCCGAATAGCCCAGCTACTGAATGGTTGATGGTTTTATCGATAATTTAAAAAAACTATAAATTATGATATAATAGCATGATAATTAATGAAACCTATCAAGGAGGTGCACAATGAAAAAAATCACCCTATTTGGCAGTCCTTTATGACCGGGCTGCGAACCGGTAAGAGAGTATCTCTTAGAGAATAACATCGAATTTCAATACATTAACATTACTGACAGCATGAGAAGTCTGAAGATTTTCCTTGCTTTCCGTGATCAGTCGCCATTTTTTGATCCCATAAAACAGAAAGGGAGTGTAGGAATCCCGGTAATTATGGTTGGTAACGGTGAAGCTTTTTATGAAGCTTATCCCGGAATGAATCTTACACCATTTCAGTAGAAGGAATACAAACAAGTATAAATAAAAAGACGAGCTGATTTTTTCCAGTTCGTCTTTTTTGGTTTTATAGCGTACGCACAAAACTCCTTTAGAGAATCCTTAAGTAAACCTATTATGGCTGCATTACTCCCGCAAAAGCGATCCAAGCCAATACGGATTTTGCTACAAGGCTTAAAATGATGTATCCCCGTTCTCCATAAAGATAGTTTCTCCATTTCCCCACTTTTTTATACTGTAAAATCATATTGATCGGGAATAAGTTGAAAAATACAAAGTAACTTCCCACCAAGGCATAAACAAACCAGGGTACTTCTGCAGGATTAGCATTTCCAAAGGCGTATAGAAGAATTACGATCCATGGAACAATGCCGGCAAAGCTGCCGAAGATAAAAGGCTTCCAATTGGTTTTATCCGTATATTGGTTGAGCTCTTCCATATCCAGCCCGAAAAAGTTCATGGAAGCATTGGCTGCTACGATCAAGAGCAGTGCTCCGATGCCATATACCCCAAATAAGAGAGCGATCAAAACAATCATCAGAGAAGAGCTAAGCGCATATTCGTACCATCGGAATCGGTTCATTCCCCGATCCAGATCCCGATTGTAAATTGGATTTCCCCAAGGACTCACAATAATAAAGTGCGCCGCGGCGGATATGAACAGGAATAAGGAAACCATTATACCAAAGGGCAGTTCCGCCAGTTGATTCGGCTCCGTAACCAGACGCATCTGGGTCTGATCAAACGTTAAAAAGTAAGACCACAGCGGGATTCGAAATTCCGCAATCCGGTCAATAAACAAAGCAAAGCCCAACATTAAAAATCCTTGAATCAAGTGCAAAAATCCCATGATCGTATTAAATCGTTTTAAGGAAGCATAGGTAATATCTTTGGACATACAAGCACCTTCTTTCATATTTTTCTATAAATTTATATGAAAATTATTGTTTGCTTGTATATACCCTTTACCACTATTTACTAACCACAGTTTCAATTTTTTGCAGGCATCCTTAAGTGAGCCTCGGAACAATATCCTTCCAGATGGTTCGAAGAATTTCTTTGTGATCCGCCTCATTATGGGCGGTAACCGTAACTACCGCATTATAATCTCTCAGCACAACACACATTTGACCATACATTCCGTCAGCCCGATAGGTATTGGCTAGTGTGCAGTTCCATACCTGATAACCATAACCTGCCTGAGTCTCAGGATCATTTTTCGATGAAGTATTCACCAGTTCAGCGTGCATTTTCTTTATATAGTCCGGTGAAACAATTTCTTTTTCTTTATATATCCCGTTTTCCAGTAAGGCAATCCCCATTCTTGAAAACTCCTCAGTGGTGAGATAAAGTCCACCGGAGGAAGATGTATGACCCTGAGGACAGGTATGCCACTGAGGATTAATGATTTCCAATTTCTCAAAGAGTCGTGGTTTTAAGTATTCCAATAAGGTATTCCCCTGAACTTTCTCCACAATTCTACCCAACATATAGGTAGCCAAATCCTCATAATAAAAAGTGCTCCCGGGTACTGCTTTTATCTCGGTTTGAAAAAAAAGCTCTGCCCGCTCCTTCCTATTGTACTGACTGAAATCCTCTGATAAGTGCCCCGAGGTCATTTGCAGCAGATGTTTGATGGTGATTTTCTCAGATCCCGGATAGGCAATATCCCGGTACTCCGGGAAAAAACTCAGTACTTTATCGGATAATGCTATAAGCCCTTCCATTTCTGCAATACCAACTCCCACAGAACAAAAAGTTTTGGATGCGGAGTACAGATTTTCCCGATCATTGCTTCGAAAACGGTGCTCCCCCAAAGTTTTTCCATTCTGATAAACATGAATACCGTATACTCCAAGATTGTTTTCCAGTACTGATAATCTGAATTCTGTAAAAAGTGCCATCGTATCCCTCCAATTTTGTTATAATCACAAATTTCTCTTATTTGTTCATTCCAAGACTCTCCAACTTCTTTCGGTTCATCAGGATTTGAAACACAGTCTTATATGTCTTATCCTCGGTAATCAAATCAATGGTTCCCCCATGATGTTCAATGATTTTTTTTGTAATAGAAAGACCAAGTCCCGATCCTTCCGAGTTTCTTGTATCATCGCCTCGGACAAAAGGGGTGAAGATTTTTTCTTTTACGTCTTCGGATATTCCCGATCCATCATCTTTTATTTCGATTATAATTAGCTCATTTTCCCGTTTAACCGAGATTTCTACTGTTGTTCCCGGAGGATTATACCGAAGGGCATTGCCTAATAGATTCGCCAGTACACGCTGTATTCCTTCCCCATCGAAGAAAACCATTAGGGATTCTGCATGGGGATTAAAGTGTAGCGCTATTTCCCGCTCTTCGGCCTGTTCAAAGTGCTCCGCAACAACAGCGCGGATATCTTCAACCAGATCCCGTTTTTCAAATGAGAGCGGATAGTTTTTTTGATCTAATTTGGACAACTCGAAAAGATCATCAATCAGTTTTGTCATACGTTCCGACTTCTGATAGATGGTATTAAGATATTTCCGTGCTTTTGTTTTATCCGTGATCATTCCATCCGCCAGGGCCTTGGAAAAACCCTGAATGGTGGTAATCGGTGTTTTAAGATCATGGGATATATGAACAAACATTTCATTTTTGCTGGCCTCCAACCCGCTTTTTTCCTCCTCGGCATGTTTTAACCGCTCTGCCATTGTATTGAAGGTCTCTTTAATCTGTGAAAATTCATACTCCCCCTCAAAATCCATTCGGGCATCAAGATTTCCCTCTCCCATCTCCTGTATTACAGAAGTGATCTGATCAAGAGGCCGCTGAATCTTACGGGCAGTCCATTTGCTGTAAAAGTATATATTCAGCAGAAATAATAAAAGGAAAGTGCCGCCTCCCAGCAAGAGGACCTTGGTAATTTTACGGCTGACATCAAAAACGCCAAACTGCAGATTTAAATCATAATCCACAACGCCATGGGGAATTGCGACGAGTAATATTAAGGATTCCCCGGTAACCGATTGAAAGGAGGTGCTCTGATAAAAATATTCTTCCGCCTCCTGAAAACCGACCATTTCCGACAAAGCCGTCAGATTATAGGATCTCTGGGGCGTTTGTTTTTCCCCTTTGACATAGAGAAGATTCCCATCTTGATCGAGCACTTCAATCCACCCGCCGGCAAGGCTCAAATCGCCCATGTCAATCGCTTCATAATCCGGATTTACGAGACGCTCTGCGGTGATCATCGGCATTTCTTCATCTTCCATCATCCAGGTAAGCGCAATTCCTGATGCGATCAAGGTCAATACAACAATTACTACAAGAATCGACGTAAACAGAATATAGTTCCTTATCAGTGTGGAAAAAATCCTTTTTTTCTTCATCCCTACACCTTCTTTTCAAAGCGGTAGCCCAGCCCTCGAATGGTTTTTAAATAACGGGGTTTGCCGGGATCCTCTTCAATTTTCTCCCGAATTTTCCGTACATGCACCATAATGGTATTATCATCTCCGGCAAAGGGCTCATTCCAGATTCTTTCAAAAATTTGAGTACGGGTGAAAACCCTTCCGGGATGTTCCATCAGCATACTTACAATTTTAAATTCCGTGGAGGTCAATGGTATTTCTTCTCCGCCTTTATATAAAACGCAGGCCTCGGTATTCAGACGATAAGGACCGATAATCAACTCCGGTTGCTGATCCTCCCCGGTACCCTTCCTTAAGCGGTGATACCGCCGCAGTTGAGCTCTGACCCTGGCCGTTACTTCTAGAGGGTTAAAGGGCTTTGCCATATAATCATCGGCTCCAAGACCCAGTCCGAGAATTTTATTGACATCCTCCCCCTTTGCCGACAGCATGATCAGTGGTAAATCGTAGGTTTCCCGGATTTTCTTTAACAAGGCAAAGCCGTCCAGCTTGGGCATCATGATATCAAGAATTGCCAAATCCACGGATTCCTCCACAATTCTCTTCCAGGCCCTTTCTCCATCATAGGCATGAAGGACTCCATATCCTTCATTTTCCAGATAAAGGGTTAATAACTCCACGATCTCCCGCTCATCATCCGCAATAAGAATAGTATAATCCTTCGGATTCATTTGATCATTCCTTTCCCATGGTCTCTTTAAGGATTTCATGCATCGTCTCCGGTTGATTAAACACTGAGGTTTTCCATTCTTCCTGTAATTCGTCCAAAATAAAGCTTATGCCCATGCCGCTTTGATAGTATTTCTCTTTTCCGTCGGAGTAGTTCTTAAGACTCTCTATATACTGATTATATAACGCCTTTTCTCCCAGCGCCATAAGAACTTTTGCCTCAACATATCTTGCGGTCCCCTCCACTTTCTCATAGTAGGCTTCCAGCCAGAGGATTCTCTGGATTTCATCCTTTTCAAAGTGTTTTGAGAGTTCCTTGTTCCGAGCCTCCCGCAGCGCAAGATACTTTTCGATCATATCCTTCGTATCCTCCGAATCTTCTTTATCCATCGTATCCTGTTGGGATGTTACGGCCTTATAAAGCGCCTTATTCTCAGCAAGATATAAGTTCCTTAGCTTTTCATTCTTATCGATCTCGGTGATTAGTTCTAACATCGAACGCTCATCATAATCTTTGGGAATTTGCTGAAAAAGAGGACCTTCATAATTTTGAATCTGATAGCCATGAAGGGTCTCATGATAAAGAAAAGCCATATAGCGCTCATCAGGAACTTCTTCACTGCTCATGGAAAAACCCTTAAGTACCAACGTCTCTCCACCACTCATCATCCCTTCCATAATATTTCCCAGGCTCTCCATCTCTTTTTTTGCCGGAAGAAATACATTAACCTGCCCCTCTACTCGATAAGCAGTCGCGGCAAGAACCGGTAATGCCGGCTTTCTGGAAGCCACTTTCCCATTTCGAATCACATACTCCCGGTTTCCCGATCGGATGGCTACCGGATAGTCCGTGATGTCTAAACCCGGCCAAAAATCCTCACCCTTCATCTCTGATGCCTGCCGGTACAGTGCTAAATCCTTTTGATCAAGACCAGGGCTTCCGAAGAAGACGGCCAGAATCACCAACGCCACTCCAACTGCTATATACAGACTTAAAAATCGTCTCATCTTATTTCTCCTTTCTACCGAAAATCATAGTTAAGCTTAGTCCTGCGTAAACGTAAAGTGCCATTAATAAAATCGGATAGGGATCCACCGGCTTTCCCAACAATGCATTCGATGCTTGTGCCTGAACTTCTACAAAACTTGGCATGACCTTCATAACCGTACTGAGAATTACTCCGGCCGGTCCTTCGATACTATGGGCAAAGGTACTGAGCAGCCGGTGTAGCATTCCGACAAAATAGATCATAATGGCCAGAATTGCAGTAACCGTACTTGGTATCCGAACACTGAGGGCACTTACAATTCCGCTCAAAGCGAGTACGTTTATACTGATAATGATAATGCTAAAGACTACTCGAAACATCAAACCCGCTCTTCCGAGAATTAAAACGAAGATCCCCAGGGAAAAATTCACTGCAAATACGGCGACTAACGCGGTAAGCAGATTTCCCAAGGCAAGAGAAATCATAAATTCCCAACGTTTGACTCCTCGAGAAAGAATTAAGTGATCGGTTTTTCTTTCGATTTCATTCGGAATCGTCTGCAGCGCACTCATCATACCGATTAAGGCTCCGATAAAAGTGTTAATGGCAAGGGCAACCGGAACACGCTGCTCAAAAGAATCAACTTTAACACCGTTGATCGATAATCCGTCTCCCGTACTGATCAGAAGCATAAAGACCGCTCCGATTACTGCTAGGATATATAGGGTTTTGCTTCTGCTTTTTTCCTTTAACACATTCATTGCAATGCTCATCATAAGAGTTCCCCTCCAATTTCTTTAACAAACAGATTCTCCAAATTGCCTCCATATTCCTCATTTTTTATATCCACCTCGGTAACCTTGCATCCGTCCTTGATGATCAGTACCCGATCCGCGGTGGTTTCCACGTCATTTAAGATATGAGAGTTTAATAGAACCGTTCTTCCCTCCTGTTTTAAGTTCAGTATTAACCGTTTCATAGCAATTCTTCCGATGGCGTCGAGTCCTGCCGAGGGTTCATCGAGAATGAGTATTTTAGGATTTCCCAGTAATGCCTGGGCCATGGCCAATCGTTGTAGCATTCCCTTCGAGAGTTTTCCTACTTTCACATCTTTCTCCTTTTCCAAGCCGACTTGAACTAAACATCGGCTAATTTCTTCTTTTCGTTTTATCTTCGAGATCTTTTGCAGCTTTCCGTAAAAATCCATTACTTCCTCCACACTTAAAAAAGAGTGAAAGTACGGGGTTTCCGGTGAGTAGCCAAGGGTGATGCCTTTTTCAATTTCTACTTTTCCACCACTTATAGAAGTCAATCCCAAAATAGCTTTGATGGTTGTGGTTTTTCCTGCGCCATTCGGGCCCAGGAGACCGAAAATCTCTCCTTCCCTCACCCGAAAACTGAGTCCGTCCAGAACTTTCTTTTTCCCATAAAATTTTACAAGATTTGTACAGGCAATCATGTTTATTCCTCCTTTAATCCTTATCATCCCATCTTTTTACAAAAACTTGGCTCTATTCGTTTTCCTGTTAAGTCCATGATATTATATGGATCTTTCGTCTGTCTGATGCTAACCTTAAGATTTCCTTAAGATTTAAGCAAAAAACCAAAGGGGACGGAGGGGTTTGAGTCTTTTGACTCAAACCCCTCCGTCCCCTTTGGTTCCTTTGGTTTCTTTGGCTTTTCTAGGATGTGTAAAGCACGTCATCACAGAGAAAAGCAATCGGTGTGTTTTTTTCCTCGTTAATATACATTGTTAGATTCATTCCGCCCTTTGCATGAATGTGGATTGGTACTTCGGTATTATGAATGGCATTTCCTGATAGCAGTTTGAGTTTTGTAGAATGGACATGGTTACGGCCTCCGAAGTCGGAAATATTAGCTCCCAGTAACAATCCTTCTCCGATCCCCATTCCCAGAATACTGACCTCCGGTCGTTCGGCAACGACAAAGTGAGTGGGCTTTATTTCTTTGTACATTTCTGTAGTCTGAATATATTTTAGCGGTTCTTCCAGCAGTAATGTCTTCTCATCAGCCAAAATCCCCTCGTCCAGGTCATAGAAAATGAATCCTCGAATATGTAATTCTTCTCCCAGCCAGTAGGGTTTAATACTTAGACGATTTTTTAAATGGTATAATCGGTAAATAAACTTTTCATCAAAGGCTTCCGGCTGAAAATCCCGGTAAAGCTTTTTATAGTCCTCTCCCGGCTCTTTCATATGGCTCTTTTCCTTTTCCCAATAATTCTGAAGTTCTTCTTGTAATGCATCCTCTTTAATTTTCCGTAGTAGCGTTCTTGCACCATGTCTCTCGGCAATGCCCTTTTTTAATTCTTCATAATCAAAGTTTTCGTCCTCCACTCTCTGGTCCGTAAGGGCAATTCGAACAATCCGTCGATTGCGCCCCCCGATATGAAATGAACCCAGCTCCTGGGCACTTCCATAAGTAATCCCCACATGCTCTCCATCTTTCGTACATACATTAAAAGCCATACTCTGCCTCCTTCATCTTTTTTTGCAAACTCTATATTTAGTATCTCTATGATTATTGCTTCATATACTACAAAATTCTTTCTTCCTTCAGTTCCTTAATGGCATGCTTTATGGCAAGTTTTACTACAAAATACAGTAATACCGCCAGTACCAGAAAAAACAAGGGAAGCAAAATAATATTTGCCGCCTGAAACCACATCATAATCATCCCCTCCTTTTCTACTTATCAAATCAACCATATATTATTTAATTCGAGACCACTTGAGTGAAATCCTCTTTTTTTTACCATAAATATTCCAAAACCTAATATATTCTCCAATCATAAAACAGTCAACCATAGCTAAAATTTCTGATCGTGATCTATTACAATCCCAGATCTTCATTGATTATGATAATTTCCGCTTCCATATTGCTCATTTTTTTCATATAGATGTTCATCGCATTGCAAATTCGATCCTCACTGGTGCAGTCGTAGCAGCGATCCCCTTCTACTGCACAGGGCGTATTGCGCCCAAGTCTTTTGGCATTTTGGGGAGCGGCAATATTTCGTGCCCGCCAGATCGCCTTTTCCAGCGTCGGCTCAATTTTGTTTGTTCCGAAAACATAATAAACTTTTTTATGACCGAAAATCGATCCTGCCACCCGGTTTCCGGTACCGTCAATATTAACCAGCTCCCCGGTTTCAGCAGCGCTGTTTACCGAGGTAAGAAATACCTCAGTCGTAAGAGCCTTTTTTCCGATTTCAACAAAACTGCCATCACTGGTTGCAGGATCAATTACGGTATTGTTTTTTTCAAGGACCTTAGCAAGATTCATCGCACTAAGGGTTCCTGAGTCTCCAAAGCCCACGCTTACACCTTGCACCTCTTCGTCCAAATAGGCTGCAGCTTCTTTTGCAGTTTCGAAATAGGTAACCTGATATCTATTCTTTTGAAAGGCTTTGATCAGTTTATCCGGTTCCATTTACCTCACTCCCTTTCTTATAGTACATATTCCCATTCAATGATTTTCGAATCATTTTTTCTGCACAATAAAAAAACCCTCATCCGATAGGATTAAGGGTTGATAACTAGTCGTGATCAGAAGGCAATTCTTGATCCAGTTCTTTGTCCACTTGTAACGTTTGAACGGACTGAGTCGGGCAGGCGTCTTTCGTAGAGCACCCGCTATTGTAAGGGCAACTCGCGCAACCGGAACCCTTTTTCTTATCCTTGATAATCTTTGCTGCCGCACCGCCCACAATGGCTGCGATAATTAAAAACACAATAATGTTTCCCAGCATATTATGCTGCCTCCTTTACATTTGCCACTTGCTGATCCTTGTTTTTTTTCATCAGATAAATAATGAATCCGATAAACAGTCCGACCACTATTAATCCCGGTATTACTGCTTCCCCAAAACCACCGGTAGTAATTAAAGTACCGATTTGATAAACGAGATAGGCGGCGGTATAACCCATGCCTAGCTGAAATCCGATTCCGGCCCATAACCACTTGGGACTTTCCATCTCCGAGTTCATCGCTCCGATCGCGGCAAAACAAGGCGGAGTAAACAGATTAAATACCAGATAGGCCAGAGCGGCAACCGAGGTCATTCCCATAATCGATGCCACACTTTCGGCACCGGAAACAAGGGCCAATTCCTCTGCATCGATGAAGTTTCGAATCCCGTATACCACAGCTAAGGTTCCTACTACATTTTCCTTTGCGATAAATCCGGTGATGGCTGCAGCCGCTAGTTGCCATGCGCCGAAACCTAATGGGACCAATAAAACCGCCACAGGGCTGGCTACACTTGCCAGTATACTGGAGCTCTCCATTCCTTCTTCCACTACATTAAAGCTCCAGGTATAGGTTTGCATAATTTGGATTACAACATTGGATATCAAAATAATGGTTGCCGCTTTAATAATAAACGCTTTTGCATTGGACATCAT
>JBEPWR010000025.1:0-11570 GCA_041642335.1 Eubacteriales bacterium | reverse complement strand
TAGGTTTTGAACCGAATACCGGTGCAGGATTACTGTTTATCACCTTGCCTGCAGTATTTGCTCAGATGCCTATGGGAATGGTCTTCGGTGTGCTGTTCTTCTTACTGGTACTATTTGCAGCCCTTACATCGTCCATTTCTTTATTGGAAGCTTCGGTTTCTTTTGTCGTAGACAAGTTCAACATGAACCGAAAAGCGGCAGCAGCGATGATGGGAGCTTTTGTTTTCATCGTAGGACTTCCTTCTTCTTTAGGAATGGGAGCACTTAGCCACATTACCCTGATTCGTGATCTTAATATTATGGATTCCATCGACTTCTTTGCCAGTAATTTATTACTGCCCATCGGCGGATTCTTCCTATGTATCTTTATCGGATGGATTTGGGGTATTGAAAACGCCATTAAGGAAGCTACCAATGAAGGAACAATTTCCTTTAAGCTTGCGGGTGTATGGAGTTTTCTTATCAAGTTTGTAGCACCGATTGCAATTCTAGTGGTATTTATTCAAGGCTTAAGCTAAGTTTACAGAACAGTATTGGATATTCTATCCTTAGTAAACCACGAAGTATGCTATTGCTAAATCATAAAAGGACCTTTTCTCCTGGAAAGGTCCTTTTATTTTTATATTATTTATATTCTTCTATTCGAAACCCTGCCTTTTTCAATGCATCCCGAGCTTTTTCCAAATCCTTATCCGGTTGAATGATTAAGCGATACAGATTCATCACTTTTGCATCCTCCGCCACGATTTTTTTGATGTTCACATTTAATCGTTTAAACACATCCAGTACCTTTGATAATTGTCCTGACATATTCTCTATGTACACAACAATTTTATCGTCTGTAATCCCAAAGAGATCCACAAGGTATTCAAATATGGCTTTATGGGTAACGATCCCAACAAACACGCCGTTTTCATTATTTACGGGAATAAAGGTCATCGGATTATCGACAAACTCCTTGGCAGCCACTTCCACCGCAGTTTCCAGGTTAGTAAAATGCTCGTTCTTTACGATCAGGGAAGAATCGATTTCTTTATTCTTATACGCTTCTATATCCTCCTGGTCCATAAGCCTGCGATATAATTGTTCTTTAAAAATGGTTCCGATCAGTTGATTCCCTTTAACCACCGGCAAGGAAAATATCCCGGTCTTTTCAAATAGATCGACAACGTCCTGAACGCTGTCATCAGCTTTTACCAGATCCAATTCTTCCTTGGGTACATAAATACTTTTAATTTTCATCCGCCACACTCCTCTGATAATTATTTTTTCCTTAGAACTACTATACCCCATCCCGGTTATTTTACACAGGATAAAAAATAAGCGAAAAGGCATAAGGCCTCTTCGCTTATTTTTATTCCTGCACTTTTTATTTCCTGCTGATCACAAACCATTTAATGGTCTTTTATCCCAGGAATTGCTCCATGTCTTTTTCAACGGTCTGAATTCCATTAATTCCAAAGGTCTCCACCAATACGTTGGCTACATTCGGAGATAGGAATGCCGGTAGGGTAGGTCCAAGCTTAATGTTTTTCACTCCTAGATGAAGCAGTGCTAATAGTACGATCACCGCTTTTTGCTCATACCAGGCGATATTATAAGAAATCGGTAAGTCATTGATATCGTTTAATTCAAATACCTCTTTTAATTTCATTGCAATTACCGCTAAGGAATAAGAGTCATTACACTGTCCTGCATCCAATACCCGCGGAATTCCACCGATATCGCCGAGGTCCAGTTTATTGTATCGGTATTTCGCACAACCTGCTGTTAAAATCACGGTATCCTTTGGTAGTTCCTGTGCAAAATCCGAGTAGTAGTCTCTGGATTTCATTCTTCCGTCACAACCGGCCATTACAAAGAATTGCTTGATTGCACCGGATTTTACCGCATCCACTACTTTATCCGCTAACTGCATAACCTGATTGTGGGCAAATCCACCAACAATTTTTCCTTCTTCAATGCCTGTCGGTGCCGGGGATTTTTTCGCATGGTCAATGACCTCAGAGAAGTCTTTTTTACCGCCGGCAGTTCGATCGGCAATATGCTTAAATCCAGGGTATCCGGAAGCTCCGGTGGTGTAAATCCGATCACTGTAACTGGCTTTTGGTGGTACAATACAATTTGTGGTAAAGAGCACGGGGCCGTTGAAGCTTTCGAATTCTTCCTTTTGCTTCCACCAGGCATTTCCGTAGTTTCCAACAAAATGATCATACTTTTTAAATGCCGGGTAATAATTCGCCGGTAGCATCTCCGAGTGGGTATATACATCTACCCCGGTTCCTGCGGTTTGTTCCAGTAACTCTTCAAAATCCTTTAAGTCATGTCCACTGACGAGAATTCCGGGGTTACCTCGAACACCGATTTCCACTTCTGTGATTTCAGGATTGCCGTAGGTGGAGGTATGGGCTTCATCCAACAGGGCCATTACATCGACTCCGTACTTACCGGTTTCCAGTACTAAAGCTACCAACTCATCAGCACTTAAGCTGTTATCTTCCGTTGCTACTAAGGCTTTTTCTATAAACTCGGAAATTTCCGGATTGTGTTTGTTTAAGTTCAAGGCATGCTCGCCGTAGGCGGCCATTCCCTTTAATCCGAATAATACTAAGGATCGAAGACTTCGTACATCTTCATTTTCTGTTGCCAGAATTCCAATTTCCTTTTCTTCGGATTTGGCTTCGAAATCCGCTCTCAGTCCTGTCCAGGTCACAAAATCTTTGTAGCTTTTATTTTCCAGCTTCCCTTCTTTTTGCAGTCGGCTTTTCAGGTCCTCCCGTTCTATGAGAGCCTTTTCAATTCGGTCCTTGATGGCCTCTCCGTCAAAGTTGGCATTGGTGATGGTTGAGAAAAGTCCATCCATCATCAGACGGTCGGTTTTATCCTGGTTCAGCCCTTCCTTTCTTGCTTGAAGGTTTAACTCTGCTACGCCCTTAAGGGTATAAATTAATAAATCTTGAAGGTTGGAAACGTCACTGGGCTTTCCACAGGCCCCTGCTTTTGCACTGCAGCCCACATTTCCTGCCGCTTCTTGACATTGATGACAAAACATTTCATTACTCATGTATGATCTCTCCTTTGAATGTAGTATTTCTTGCTTAAACCCATCATAAGGGTTTTTCATCATCAGTTCCGTGATGAAACTCACACTTTTGAAATTTCTTGATGCTTTAAAAAATTCATTATATAATAATACCTCAAGCAAAACATCCCGATGATTGAAAGAGGTGGCCTATGAAACTGATGAACCTTCAATTGAGAGATTTGTTATTGATTGCCCTAACCGTATCCGCTATTTTTGTTATGGGCTATATTCTCATCCCCCTTATGCAGTTTATGCCCCTTCCCGCCTATAAGGCCGTGATCGTCTCTCCGATTTACGCCGGGGGCTTAACACTGTTAACAAAAAAAATACCGAAGCCCGGTATTCCTTCTCTTTTAGGGCTCTTGATCGGTATTTTGCTCAGCGGTTTTTTTATCGGAATGTTTTTTATCGCCTTTTTCGGCGGAATCCTGACCGATATTTTTACCCTCCTGTTTTTCCGGGGCTATAAGAAGAAAAAGGCAGTCCTGTTTTCCGCAGCTTTTTTTCCTGCCGTGCAGCTCCCGCTTACTTTTTATATGATGGCCTATATTTTCGGAGGTGTCTCGGGTGAAGCTCTGCGCCATCCAGTGCTGGTAATCTTTCCAACCATAATTACCTATATTCTAGGATATTTTGCGGCAGTCGGAACCTACCGACTTCTTAAGCAGCGAAACCTTTAGGCTTAGTTGATAATAAACTCCTGAAAATAAATCCCTTCCACCGGAATTCCGGTTTTCTGGTGGATGAGCTTTTGCAGCTCATTAGTAAAAGTATCCATCCCCTCCGGCGTGTTCAGCGCCTCGTTGGGTGTCTCTAGTAACTTCTCAATGGTCAAATCCCGTACCACATGCTCTTTTGCATCGATATCCTCGATGTAATCCTCTTCGGTATGTATATGAAAACTCATTCTGATTCTTCCCGCTCCGGAAGGTCCGCTACTGGTAATTTCAATTTTCTCGCTGTAGGCCATCTCGGTCTCACGGGCATCAGAAACAGGTTCCCCACCGGCAAAAACCAAATAGACCAGAACCAGAACCAGAAGAATTGCTACGAGGGCCATCGCCATCGGGGCGTATTCGTGTTTTAACCACTTCGTCACGGTCTGTGATTCTTTTTTCTTCCTCAATGGATCACTCCTTCCAGGCTTTTCGTAATTTTTTAATCTCCGTTTCATAACCTGACAGTTCATTTGGGGTTTCCAGGTTAAAAGGGAGATCCCGAAGACTGGGATGCCGAATCACGTTCCGGATCGCCTCCAGTCCGATTTTGCCCTTTCCCAGCACCTCATGCCGGTCCTTATGGGAGGCTAAGTCGGTTTTACTATCGTTCAAGTGGACCGCTTTAAGTCTCTTTAACCCGATCACCTGATCCATTTCCTCCAGCACATCATCCAGATGATTTACGATGTCATAACCACTGGAATATAGATGACAAGTATCAATACAGATCCCGAGCTTATCCGAATGTTTTACACCATCAATAATTTTTTTCAGTTCCTGAAAACTTCTGCCGATTTCCGTACCCTTACCGGACATGCCTTCCAAGAGGATGGGTGTCGACTGATTTTCGTCAATGGCTTCGTTTAAAGCTTCTACGATATACTCAATCCCCTGTTCAGCACCCTGCTTTACATGGGATCCGGGATGAAAGATATAGTAGCAGTTCGTAATTTCCTCGACCCGTTTTAAATCCCCTTTCAGTAGCTCCTTTGAAAATTCCCGGGTATCTTCTTTATTCGAAGCGAGGTTCATCGTATAGGAACCGTGGGCAAAAATCGGGGCGAAGTTCTTCTCTTTCATCAACTGTTGCAGTTTTTTCAGGTCCTCTTTATCCAGGGCTTTTGCTTTTCCGCCCCGGGGATTTCTGGTGAAAAACTGAAAGGTGTTCGCGCCAATGGATACCGCTTCTTTTCCCGCATGATAAAAACCTTTTCCGATCGATAAATGACAACCGATTTTCAACATATTTGACACTCCTTTTAAATAATCATTTGTATTTTTTCCGCTTTTCTCAATTTCAGAGTTTTCACCTTTCGAAGGGTCCCATCCTCCTGAATCCAGGTCTCTTTAGGAAAGCTGACTGTGATCTCCCGACCCTTTAGCATCTCAATGCCCTTGACGGAACCGTGGGTTCCTTTAAATATCTTTGGAAAATGCCAAAGGAGGGTGGGTAGCGGCATTTTCCCGACGATGCATATCTCAAAATCCCGAGCTTCAGGATTTCCTCCCGGACAAATTTTCATTCCACTCCCTACATATTGCCCGTTCCCGATGGCCACAAGGTAAATTTCCCGGGTGAATTCTTTTCCGTCTATATAAAAGGTCGCTTGCTTTGGTTTGTATACCAGCAGCATCTTTATCGTACTGTATAAATAATTCAGTTTCCCCTCGCGAATAAAATTTTTATTCTTTTCCTTTATTATTTCCGCATCCACGCCCCATCCCAACACATTGATAAAGTAGTGCTGATTGACGGAGGGAACATACACCGCTCTTGTCCTTCCTTTTTTGACCGCTTCCAACCGCTGATCGAGATTTTCGGAGATCCCCAGGGCTTTAATAAAATCATTTCCGGAACCTACCGGTAGAATTCCCACCTTGATATCTTTACCCATCACACCGTTAACGACCTCTCCTAATGTGCCGTCTCCGCCAACAGCAATGACCTCCGTATACATATTTTCAAGTTCTCCCTGAACCAGAGCGGTGATGGAATTCGCTGATTTTGAAAGGACAATTTTATAGTCCCTTCCCTGAAAGGCTTTTTCAATTCGGGGAATTTCATCGATTCCCTTTCCCTTTCCTGCAGCCGGATTAATTACAAATAGGATTTTTCTCATCATCTTCTCCGTTTCCAAGGTTCCTTATCCTTTGTTTTATTTTTCATGGCTCGAAGCCGTTCCTGTTTAATTATAGCATAAAGGTGTATAAAATATATAAGCCGTGATGTGTTAATTTTTATTGCGGTGAAAAAGCAAAGTATGGTATAATGCCACTTTGACACATTTGTGTTCATTGTATTATGTTCAAATCGGATTATTTTATTAAAAAAAAGAGATTGGAGTGTGATCTAAACACGATGAATGAAAAACGGGAAAAAGAAATCGCTTCCAAACGCGCCTTAGCAAAAAAACTGAAACAGGCGGAAGTGGAGGCACGAAAAAAAGCCATCAAAGAACGGCCTCCCTTTAAAGGTCTGCAAATTCGGCCTACCGCCTCTCTTTTTAATGACGCGGGAAAAAAAGAACCGGGGGAGGACAACTGGACCGGTTACGGGTTTGACCTTCATCCCCAGGTAACCTTTATTTCCTCCTGCATCCTGATTATTTTTATCTTTCTAACTTTGATGTTTCAAGATCAGGCCGCACTTATTTTCGACAATGCCTTAGGTACCATCACCAAACAGGCCGGATGGTTTTTAATCCTTGTGGCCAACATTTTTATCGTGGCCGCCCTTTATTTTGCTTTCGGTAAATACAGCAATATCAAAATCGGCGGTGCCGACGCTCAGCCGGAATTTTCCAAAGCCGGATGGTATGCGATGCTGCTTAGTGCCGGTATGGGAATCGGGCTGCTCTTTTGGAGTATCGCGGAGCCCATTTCTCACTTTGGCAGCCCCTCTCCCATGTTTAACCTGGCCGCAGGCGACCCGGGAGCCGCGGAAGCTGCCATGACCACAACGTTTTTTCATTGGGGGATTCACCCCTGGGCGATTTATGCAATTGTCGGTCTGGGGCTGGCGTTTTTCGCCTTTAACCGGGGGCTTCCGCTGACCATCCGCTCCATTTTTTATCCAATTTTAGGAAATCGAATCTACGGATTTTGGGGGAATCTGATTGATGTCCTTTCCGTTCTGGCCACCCTCACCGGCCTTGCTACTTCCTTAGGCCTCGGTGTGCAGCAGATCAATGCCGGACTGAATTTCCTATTTGATTTTCAAATTTCCACCACCACCCAGGTAATCCTTATTGCCATCATCACAGGCTTTGCTACCCTTTCCGTAGTTGCCGGTCTTGACGGCGGTGTTAAACGACTTAGTGAGCTGAATATGGGACTTGCAGGATTCTTTATGATTTTGATCCTGTTCTTGGGACCCACCGTATACATCTTAAGCGGATTCACTCAGAATTTAGGACATTATATCACCAGCCTACCCCAGATGAGTCTCTGGACAGAAACCTTTAAAGACAGTAACTGGCAGGGCGGATGGACCATCTTTTACTGGGCCTGGTGGATTTCCTGGTCCCCCTTTGTGGGAATGTTTATAGCCCGGATATCGAAGGGCCGAACCGTAAGAGAATTTATTCTCGGTGTAATGCTTTTCCCAAGTTTGTTATCTTTTATATGGATGGCTGTATTTGGAAACACCGCTTTATTTATGCAAACCAACGGGATTGCAGATATCGCCTCTGCGGTAGCGATTGATGAGGCGATTGCGCTGTTCTCTATGGTGGAAAACCTACCCTTTACCGGATTCTTATCGATCGTCGGGATTATTCTGGTTACGGTGTTTTTTGTGACCTCCTCCGACTCCGGATCCTTAGTCGTGGACCACTTAACCTCCGGCGGCAAACTGGACTCACCGGTGCCCCAACGGGTTTTCTGGGCGATTATGGAAGGTGTTGTGGCGGCCACACTACTGCTTGGTGGCGGACTGACAACCCTGCAAACCGCGTCCATTACCACCGGACTGCCCTTTGCCGTGATTTTGCTATTGATTGTTTATTCTCTACGGGCAGGTCTTGCGCAGGAATACGATGTGGAAGAAACGGTCCGAAAACAGTTGGAATCCGTTGAGGAGCACCACCTTCTCAACGAGGCCATAACCGCCGCCGTGCAGGATGAAGCCTTAGTTGACGTGCCTACTTCTCCGAAGGATTTTAAGGAGCCCACGGATCAAAAAAAACAAACAGATAAAACCGATCAAAAATAACTTGCAATGACAGAAACATTCGACATCAGACCTCTTACCTGTCGAGAAGGGAGCGGCTTCATGAAATTTAAAAACAGCATTACAAACTACTTGATTTTTGTTAATGTTCTGATCTTTTTACTGATGTTTCTTATCGGCGGCATGGATGTTTTCCGAAGTGTGCAGTGGCTGCTGGTATTCGGTGCTCATTTTGGTCCTCTTATGATGGAAGAGGGTCAGTGGTTCCGTTTAATCACTTCCATGTTTATCCATGGAGGAATTATGCATATTTTTTTCAATATGTATGTTTTATACATCTTCGGGAATCTGGCGGAAAAAGTTTACGGATCCTATAAATTCCTAACCATTTATGTAATCACGGGAATCGTTGCGGGCCTAACAACTCTGGTTGTCAATCCTGAGACAATTTCTGTCGGAGCCTCCGGAGCCATCTTCGGCTTGATCGGTCTGCTTTTCGGTACAGGTTTTCGTAAGGATACGCCGACTTTATTAAAATCCATCACCGGCACCACCTTACTGCCCATGATTCTGATTAATGTTTTCTTGGGGTTCACGGTGCCTGCTATCAATAATGCGGCCCACCTGGGAGGCTTATTCAGCGGTTTCGCCTTTGGACTGCTGACTCCGGCCTTTAAACACTATAACCGGTTCAGCAGCTGGAAATTTTCCTTTTTTGCTTCCCTCTTTGTCCTCATTTCCAGCTTTGGTTCCTTACTGGCCTTTCTGTTCTTTTAATAATCTACAAGAAAAAAACTGCTCTTACCGAGCAGTTTTTTTGATGGTTCCTGTGCCTCCCAGGAATATCTTTTTCATGATTTTATCCTCCAGCTCCAGGTCAAATCCCACGGCCTGTAGACTTTTTTCCGTTTTCCGGTTCAAGTGGCAGCCGCCGGCCAGTTTTTTCCACAGAGGAGTGGCCACATTAAAAGTGGTTTTTAAGGGTTCCCTCTCCGGGAGAACATGTTCAATAAAAATGATCCTGCCATCGTTTTTCAGTACGCGCTTAATCTCCTCTAATCCTTTTTCAACATCCTGGACGGTGCAAAATACCAGAGTAAAGACCACCGTATCAAATTCCTCTTTTTCAAAAGGCAAATCCATTACATTTTCTTCCCTTAGGATAATATCTAAATTCGAGTGGTCTTCAATTTTTTCTTCCAATACCCTCCGGTTCAAATCCTGGTCAACCAATACCAGAGAGGATACCTCCTTTTCATTATAGTAAGGCAGATTCAACCCTGTACCGGCGCCGATCTCCAGGACCTTTCCTTTGGCACTGCCGATCAGTTTTTTGCGTAATCTTCTCAACCCTCTTTTCTCAAAGGGTTCCATGAAATTATCATAGATTGCCATATTCTTCGCTCCTTAGAACCCCTCCGCCTACCTTCAACGTCTTATTCCAGGTTTCTTTCCACGCCGTTTCTTTCTACTCCGTTTCCAACTGATCCACCTTTGCAGCGAATACAAAATCACTTTCACTTAATCCGTCGATTTTATGGGTCAGTACCGTAAGCTTTACTTTTCCCCATGCCAAAAATATGTCCGGATGATGGCCTTCCTCTTCGGCAATTTCCCCAACCTTGTTCGTAAAGTCCAGGGCTTCTTTAAAGTTTTTGAACTTGATCGTTTTCTCTAAATGATGATCCTCCACCACTTCCCAGTCATCTTTCAGTTCTTTTTTATACTTCTCAATTTCTTCGCTTTTCATCGGAGGTGTCCCCTCACTGCACGGAACACACTTTTTTTCTGCTAATTTACTCATTTTCCTACCTCCTCTATATATTCTTCTTTTTTCCTGTAAAAAGGCCAAGATGTTGAACTCCTTACTATAGTTTCTATCCTAATTTTTTCTATTTAAACATCCCGACAAAAAAAGGATTCTCCGGCGAAAAGTTCATTTGCTTTGATTTTTCCCTCATGCTACAATTATCTTGTTAACCCTTATTAAAAAGGTACACAAAGGAGGATTTTATGAATAAATATCGACTTACACCCAATGAAACATCCTTGCTGGTTATTGATTTTCAGGAAAAGCTGGTTCCTTCAATGACCCGATCTGAAGAAACCATTAAAAACGGGGAAATTCTGATCAAAATGGCAAAAGCGCTGGAACTGCCCATTATTGTCACTGAACAATATCCAAAAGGGATTGGCTATACCGTAGATTCCTTATCGACCCATTTCGAAGACTTTCAGCCGATCGAAAAGCAGTCCTTTAATGCCTGTACCGTAGATGTGGAGTCCAAGCTTTCCGAGGCTCCAAGGCAAAAAATTCTTATTTCAGGCATCGAGAGCCACATCTGCGTTCTTCAAACCGTCCGGGCATTGCTGGAGAAAAAATATCATGTTTTTGTGGTATCCGATGCGGTCTCTTCAAGAAAAGAGGGCAACCATCAAAATGCCCTGTCCCTGATGAAAGAGATGGGGGCCGTTATCACCAATACGGAAACCGTGCTTTTTGATTTGCTGAAGGATTCCACCCATCCGAAATTTAAGGAATTGTCCAAACTTATTCGGTAACATCATTTTTTTAACTATCGATTCTACTATATGGAGGCGTAACAGATGAACTATCAGGAAGCGTTAAACTATATCCACGGCACCTACAAATTCGGTAAGAAGATCGGGCTGACCAATATTAAAGATTTGCTTCACCGTTTAGGCAATCCCGAAAAAAACCTCAAGATCATTCATATCGCCGGTACCAACGGCAAAGGTTCAGTATCCTCCTTTATCCATGGCGCGCTGAAAGCCGCAGGCTACAATGTCGGACTTTTTACTTCCCCCTACCTTGAAACCTTCCGGGAACGGATGCAGATTAACGGGGTGAAAATTTCCGAAGAACACTTAATTCAGTCTACTGCCGCGGTAAAGGAAAAAATCGAAGAAATGGTTGCGGAGGGAAAACATCATCCTTCGGAATTTGAAGTGGTAACCGCCATTGCGCTCCATTATTTTCATCAGCAGGCGGTGGACTTTGTCGTACTTGAGGTCGGCCTCGGCGGGCGCTTTGACGCCACAAACGCCGTGGAGCGTCCGATCCTTTCAGTCATCACCAATATCGGATACGATCATACGGAATATCTCGGCGACACCTTGGATAAAATCGCTTATGAAAAAGCGGGAATTATCAAAGAAAACCTGCCCGTTGTCGTTTATCCCCAGGAACCGGAAGCCAGAAAGACCATCGAAGCGGTTGCAAAAGAAAAAAATGCTCCCATCCTTCCCGTGGACTTTTCCTCTCTGGTCTTCGAGAAAGATTCCTTATCGGGACAAGCTTTTTCCATTACGGTGGGAGACGTTTTTTATGAATCCCTGGAAATCAAACTTTTGGGCACCTATCAGGTATACAACTGCATCACCGCCTTAACGGCCCTGGAATATCTTAAAAAAGAAGGGCGTATTTCCTTAAGCCCCTCAGCCATCCGGGAAGGTTTTTATAATACCCGTTGGCCCGGACGATTTGAAATACTGAAGGAAAAGCCCCTTACCCTTATTGACGGTGCCCACAACCCGCAAGCGGCC
The DNA here is from genome assembly GCA_041642335.1 of Eubacteriales bacterium. Lineage (GTDB taxonomy): Bacteria > Bacillota > Clostridia > Peptostreptococcales > T1SED10-28 > Isachenkonia. The sequence continues at coordinate 28 of JBEPWR010000025.1, read as the reverse complement.
AAGGCCCTAAGGCAAACCTTAACCCGCC
>JBEPWR010000024.1:0-11595 GCA_041642335.1 Eubacteriales bacterium | reverse complement strand
TGGTCACATCTCCTTTCTTACGGTTCTTAGGGTGCAGTTTTTCTTCAAGCCATTCTCATTTTATGCTCGTGGCCCTTAGCCGTTTAAAATGGTGCCACCGTTGATATGAATGGTTTGGCCTGTGATAAAAGAACTTCCCTGTTCCCAGGCAAGAAAAACATAGGCTTCGGCTAACTCAACAGGCTGCGCCGGTCTGTGGAACCTGGTGCCTTTACCGAATTTCGCAATCACATCCTCATCAAAGGTGGATACTACCAACGGGGTCCAGACCGGGCCGGGAGCCACCTGATTTACCCGAATTTTTCGGGAGGCAAGCTGAATTGATAATGAACGGGTAAAGGAGTTTACGGCGCCCTTGCTTGAGGAATAGTCAAGCAGACTCGGATTTCCTTTATAAGAGGTAATTGAAGAAGTATTAATAATACAGCTGCCTTCGGGCATAAAGGGAAGGGCCGCCTTTACAAAATAAAACATCGAAAAAATATTGGTTGCAAAGGTTTGGGTGAGCTGGTCCTCAGTAATGTCGATGATGCTTTCCTGCGGATGCTGCTCTGCAGCATTATTGACAAGAATATCAATTCTGCCGTAGGTATCCTGAACCGTGGTGACAACATCCTTACAAAAGTCCGAATCTCCTATATCTCCTTCGAAAAGCAGGGGTGTTACACCTCCGAGGGATTCAATATACTCTAAGGTGTCTGTCGCGTCCTGTTTCTCGTTTTTATAGACTATAGAGACCTTTGCCCCTTCTTTGGCATACGCAACAGCGACGGCTCGTCCGATACCGCTGTCACCCCCGGTAATAATGGCAATCTTATCTTTTAAACGGTTGTAGCCCTCATAATCTTCGAAATCAAAAATCGGTTTGGACTCCATTTTATGCTCTTTTCCGGGTCGCTCATCGAGCGTACCTTTTAATTCACCGGCCAGAGGAAATCTTTTCCTTAACATAATGAAACCTCCTTTAAAATTTACATACCTGAACTACACTAACAGATTGAATCAATCTCCATTCGAATTTTATCTTTTACAAAGATACCCATTATCCAAGGAAAAAAACGATCTGTGGAAAAAGCATATAATCGGATTGATACAGGGAGGTTTGATAAACGCCCTCTAAGGGTATAAAAGCTAATAACGAAAAATTCAGTAAAGGAGGAAATATGATGAAAATCGGACTGATCGGTTTAGGGAAAATGGGGTATGCTTTAGCACTGAATATGCACGAAAAAGGACATGAGGTGGTGGGGTATAACCGCAGTGAGGATAAGGTGGAAGCAATAAAAAAGGAAGGACTTACCGGAGTAAAGTCCTTGGAGGAATTGGTAAATGAACTGGAAGCACCGCGATTCATATGGCTGATGGTCCCGGCAGGCGATCCGGTAGCGGCAGTGATTAGGGATCTGGTACCGCTGCTTGAGGATGGAGATACCCTCATTGACGGGGGAAACTCTCATTACAAGGATAGCCTGCGACGGGCACGGGAACTGGATAAACGAGGCATTGGTTTTATGGACATCGGAACAAGCGGTGGCATAGAAGGGGCTCGTCATGGCGCGTGCATGATGGTTGGTGGAAGGAAAGCGGATTATGTTCAGATTGAAGGGCTGCTTCAGGACATTTGCACAGAGGACGGATTGGCTCATATCGGCCCTGTGGGATCGGGACATTATGTGAAGATGGTTCATAACGGCATTGAATACGGGATGATGCAGGCAATCGGGGAAGGCTTTGAAATTCTGAAAGAGAGTCCCTTTGACGTGGACTACAGCCAGGTTGCCCAGGTCTGGAGACACGGTTCCGTGATTCGGGGATGGCTGATGGACTTAACCCATCAGGCTTTTACAGAAGACCCGGAATTGTCTTCGATCAAAGGTGTGGTCCACGCCTCCGGCGAAGGCCTGTGGAGTGTACAGGAAGCATTGGATCTGTCTGTACCGGTTCCAGTAATCTCCGCCTCGCTTTTTACACGCTATCGTTCCCAACAGGAGGATACTTTCTCTGGTAAAGTAGTAGCCGGACTTCGGGAACAGTTTGGCGGCCATAGCACCGTAAAGGATGAGTCCTGATGGCAACAAAGCAGCCCTTACCATGCAGTCTGCTGGTGATCTTCGGTGCCACCGGCGATCTGACCTTTCGTAAGCTGATTCCCGCTCTTTATCAAATGGAAGAAAAAGGGCAGTTTGCTCAAGGGTTTGGAGTAATCGCGCTAGCCAGAAAAAATCTATCCACAAAAGATTACCTGCAAAAAGCGGAGGCAGCTGCCGAAGGTCACACCGGCAAGGCGTTCAACGAATCGGTATGGGAGCGCTTAAAACATCGGATACAGTATCAGCAATTGGATTTTACCAAGGAAGAGGATTATGAAAACTTAAAGACCTCCCTGCAGAAACGGGATGAAGAACTGGGGGCTAAGGGAAACCGTTTGTTTTATATGGCCGTCTCACCCGAATATTTTGGGAAAATTGCAGAGTTTATCAAAGAAAAAGATTTATTTTGTGAGAATAAAGGCTGGAAAAGACTGATGGTGGAAAAACCCTTTGGACGGGATATCCATTCCGCAAGGGAACTGAATGAGGCCTTAACCAGGGCCTTCGAGGAAAAGGAAATTTTTCGGGTGGATCATTACCTGATGAAGGAGATGGTGCAAAATCTATTAATGATCCGTGCATCCAATCAGATTTTTGAACCTACCTGGAATCGAGAGCATATCGATCATGTACAGATTATCTCTACGGAGGCGGAAGGGGTAGGGACTCGGGGCGGATATTATGATCAGGCCGGGGTGATTCGGGACATGGTGCAGAATCATATGCTGCAGATGTTGGCCTTAACTGCGGTGGAACTGCCGGGTAATCTTACAGCGGATCACCTTCGAAAAGAGAAGATCAAGATCCTTCAAAGTCTCATTTCCCTTAAAGAGGAGAGTATCAAGGAGCAGCTGGTCCTCGGACAGTATGAAGGCTACCGGGAGGAAAGGGGCGTCGCGGAAAACTCCTCTACGGAAACCTTCGCTGCAGTCCGCGTATTTTTAAATCATCCGCGCTGGAAGGGCGTGCCTTTTTATCTTAAGACCGGGAAAGGCTTAAAGGAAAAGGCCGCAAGGATTATTATACAGTACCGTCTGCCTGTTGGTTCCTGCTGTTTGGGTGAGACAAAAGAGATAGAGGAGCCCAATCGACTGACGATCAATATCCAACCCTTGGAGGGAGTAGTACTGGGATTCAACACAAAAGAGCCGGGGACCTTGGATACCTTAATGCCGGTGGAAATGGACTTTTGTCAGAACTGCCTGGTTGGCATGAATACGCCGGAGGCCTATGAAAAACTTTTGAGTGATGCAATAAAAGGAGACCATACATCCTTTACCCACTGGGAAGAGGTGGAGGCCTCCTGGTTATGGTCGGACAGGTTAATCGACTGGGCAAGGCAGCATCCGGAAAAGATTCAGTCCTATGAAAAAGGTTCTGCAGGGCCTGAGGAAGCAGCGGATTTACTTAACCGGGAGCCCGGCAGGAAATGGTTGTAAAGCGGCGAAGATGAAGAACCGGGTACTTCAAAGCACGGCTGATAAAGGAAAGGATCGTAGGAAAACCGAGACTTATTTTAAAAAGAGGTGAAAAAATGCTTTCTATCGGGAAAATCATCGATATCAGTATGGAAATATCGGAAGAGATGACGGTATATAAAAATCGCAGGGAGAATCATCCGAAAATTGAGGTAACAAGGGATTTTGATAAAGATCAGGCATACGAAACGACCATGACTATGGGAATGCACACAGGCACCCACATAGATCGGCCGCTGCATATGATTGAAGGCGGAAAAACCATGGATTCCCTGGACCTTCACCAGGTCGTGGCCAAGTGTCAGGTGTTGGATCTTACGGAGGTAAAGGGTGGGATCACAAAAGAGGATTTGGAGAAGAAGAGGATACTGAGAGATCATTTCGTTCTTTTGAAAACCAAAAACTCTTTTGAAGAGGATTTTAATTTTTCTTTTGTCTTCCTGGCGGCTTCCGGGGCAGAATTCTTACAAGAGCAGGGGGTAATAGGGGTCGGCATTGACGCTCTAGGCATCGAACGGGATCAGCCCGACAAAAGTACCCATAAAACCCTTTTGGGAAATGATATTGTGATCCTCGAAGGGCTAAGACTAGCCACGGCAGAGGAAGGAGAATACCTCTTAATTGCCGCACCGTTAAAAATTAAAGGAGCCGAAGCGTCGCCAACCCGAGCCATGCTTGTAGAAACCAAAGATCAGAAAAGCCCCCATTAGCAGAAGCAGTATGAAGGGGGACTGAAGTTATCGGTTTTTACCCTGGTTTTTTTCAATCTTTACAGATCAGTTTAAGAAAGGAAAAATGGAAAGGAGAATGAATATGAAATATTATGTAGTGGATGCATTTAGTGAAGAGTTATTCAGCGGAAATCCCGCGGGGGTATGTATTTTAGAGGAGAAGATGGATGAAGGGCTGATGCAAAAGATCGCGGCGGAGAATAATCTGTCGGAAACGGCTTTTGTTTATGAGGTTGCGGACGGATATGAGCTGAAATGGTTTACCCCGGAGGCTGAGGTGGACCTATGCGGTCATGCGACTCTTGCTACGGCCCATATTATTGCTACGGAAATTCATCCCGATCAGAAAAAAATGCGTTTTAATACCTTAAGCGGGATTTTGGAAGTGGAAAAAAAGGATGAGCTCTATGAAATGGATTTTCCAAGCCGAGAACCGAAGCTTGTAATGTGGACCAATGATATGGAGGCGGCGATAGGGATTAAAGCCGAAGAGGCATATCTGGCCCGGGACCTGATCATTCCGCTGGAAACTGAAAAAATGGTTCAGGAACTTCGCCCGGACTTTTCGAAAATTGCAGTTTTGGAACCTGGAATGGGACTAATTGTCACGGCAAAAGGGGATGTAGCGGATTTTGTATCCCGGTGCTTCTATCCGAAAATCGGGATTGATGAAGATCCGGTCACGGGCTCAGCTCATGCAGCCCTGACGCCGTATTGGAGTGAGATTCTAAATAAGAAGACCATGACCGCTAAACAGCTCTCGGAAAGAGGGGGCACGGTACAGTGCGAACAGCAGGGGGACCGGGTAAAGGTCAGCGGAAAGGCTAAGACCTATCTGAAGGGAGAGCTTTTATTGTAACAAAAAGGATCAAAAAAAAGGGGGCGGAGGGTTTCGTGTCGTAGTGACAGAAACCTCTTCATCCCCTTTATGTTACTAGTAATCGATTTAGGATTTACTCCATGTCGTGGTCAAAGAGCTTAATTCTTCCGGAAGGCGCAAGATGTGATCCATCATGGTGTTCCATAGTTACAAAAACTGGAGAGTCGTTGTATTCCGAGATGTCTCCGGGGATCATGATATGTCCATGGTCAAGGGAAAAATGCAAGTCATCATTATTTACAAGAATGACCATACCCATTTCATCCATAGAATAGACTTCAAAAGCCGGATTCTTCTCATCCGCTAAAGCGTCAACTCCATCTTCCGCTGCAAAGACTGCTCCGGTTGATCCTAATACAAGCAGGAGCATCATTATTATACTAAATACTTTTTTCATATATATCCACCTTTCTATTTGTATAAATGATAACTGTTATCATTATATCATAGAATCATCTAAAACGGTAAAAAATTTTTAAGCTTACTCCATCTCGAGCGTATTTTCAGATATCCCAGAGATTTGTTTTTTTAACATAAAGGAAAGACCGAGAGCAATGCAAGCCGCCCCTGCGGATAATATAAAAGTATTGGTAAAACTGCCGGTCATGGATTTTATAAAGATTCCGGATAATGCGGCAATACCATAGGCTTGGAAGATCACTGCATAATTCGAAGCATACCGGTAGGATCCAAAGGTTTGGTTGGTAAAAGTAGGAAATAAGGCCAAAAATCCGCCATACCCTACAGCTACGCCAACCATCCCGAAATAGAAAAACAAAGGATACCGGGCAAGAAAGCTGAGGGAGAATAATGACACGATGGTAATGACAAAGATTCCCTGCAATACATTAAGGGTTCCGTATCGGTCGGACAAGGTTCCGGATACCAACCGACTTCCGGCATTGGATATGGCCAGAATTGAAATGATACTTGTGGCAGCCACACTTTCCAGTCCGGCGACTTCCAATCCGATGTTTTTCGCAGCCCCGAGAACAAGCAGTCCGGGGATGACCGCTAATAAAAACATCATCCAGACCAATATAAAGGTCGGTGTTTTTATCATTTCTGCCGTAGTGAAGTCTTGTTGGCTTTTTAATGCTCTGGTTTTTACATAATCCGCAGGGTTGTTGGTCAGCAGTGCCCCCAGGAAAATTAAAACAAAGGAAATCAAACCCATTCGTAGAAATGTTCCGGCTACGGAGTGATTCGCTAATAAAGCGGAAATCACACGCTGAAAAATCATACTGCCTCCACCAAAAACCCCTACGGATAATCCGGTGATCATCCCTCTTTTACCGGGAAACCATTTGACCAAAGTTGCCAAAGGGCAGACATATACAAATCCCACACCGGCTCCGGCTAAGATCCCGTAAGTGATATAAAGCATCCAGGGTTCCGTTGCAAAGTAGGAAAGCGCCACACCGCTGCCATATAAGACGGCTCCGATAAGCAGCGGGAGTCTTGGACCCTTACGATCGACTAAAGGACCTGACCAGAGCGTACTTAGGGCAAATACAAATTGTGCCAGGGCGTAGGGCCATAATATCTGTTCAGCGGTCCACCCCTGCTCCGTTTGCAGAGCGGTTCCAAATATACTCCAGGCATAAAGGCCTGCAATGGTTACTTGAGCAAGCAGCGCTCCGATTAATACAATATAACGATTTTTAATTGTCCACATTAAAATTCCTCATTTCAAAATCAATAATTAATATTGTTTTCAGATTATTTTTATCGATTCTATCACAAGGGGCTCCCTGAAGCAAACTTTTTATAAAAAAATTTCCTAACACCAACAAGGAATTTCTAGGAAGTTTTGCCCTGCATTAGATTAAAGTTTCCAGTCTTTCGATCTCTAAGAGCTCAAACTCATTCCTATGATAACGGATCAGTCCGTCATCTTTCAAGCTTTGCAGTTCACGGGAAAGGGACGGGCGAGGCATTCCTAAATAATCCGCCATTTCCTGTCGATTATGAGGAAGGCTCAGCTGGAGACGATCCTGTATTCGGTACTGTTCCATTAGGTAGGAGGCTACTCGCTGTCGGAGACGGTCATAAGACAGAATTCGAACTTTGTTGCTCATCAACCAGACCTTGTTGGAAAGAAGACCCATCAGATTTTTCAGGAATTCCGGTTTCATTTTGCATAAGGTGAGGATGGCATCTTCGGGAATATGAAGAATTCGGGTATTTTTCACAGAAAAAAGAGAGGAAGGGAAGTGTTTATGATCGGAGAAAATAATTACCTCACCGAAGGTGTCTCCAGGGGAAAGCTCCGTGATCGTTGTCTCTTTTCCGGAAAGATGCAGTTTTTTCACCTCGACTGAGCCTTCTAACACGATGCTGATCCCTTTGCAGACATCTCCTTCCGAGGCGATTAGTTTTGGCGACGGGTAATGATAAATTTCGGTTTTAAGATGTTGAAAAATAAGCTCAAGACTGCTGGAATCCATTTTACCGAAAAGGGGAGACCTAGAAAGAATCCTTAATTGTGATTTTGTCAGTAAATTTTTATCCATGGTTTTCTCCTTTCGTAACATTCGTTACATATTCTTAACCTTAAGTATAGTAGAATGGGATTAGCAGCACAAGAGAAAAATGGTAAAGACTATAATTAAAGGAGTGTTCACAATGAAAATTATTAGAATGAACGAAGTGGAAGGCAATAAAAATCAGCGGGGGGTTGTGGCAAAGAAACTGATTGATCATGAAAATACACGGGTGATGAATCTGACCCTGCATCCCGAAGATCATGTTCCTCATCATAAAGTACCGGTAGATGTATTTTTCTATATCGTAAAGGGAAAAGGAACCATACAGATTGGGGAAGAGAAAGCCGTGGTGGAAGCCACTGATATCGTACTATGCCCGCCGGAAGTGGAAATGGCTCTATGGGCGGATCAGGGAGAAGAATTCAGCGTATTGAATGTAAAGACACCAAATTTTTAGTTTGTAAAAATGTAAGACGGAAATATGATCATCTCAAAATGGGGACGAAGGTGCTGGTGTCATTGCGACATGAACACCCTCGTCCCTTTATATTTAGCCTTATCTTCTGATACCCAGGTATTATGTATAAACATTTTAACTAGTATAAAAGCCTCAAAATTCAACACATGAGCCGATAACACGCTTAAAGATTCATCCCACGGGTATATTAAAGTCAATAAAAGTTTTTTTAATTAGAATTAGTAAGTTTCTTAACAACAAAAGAGAAGGGCTAAGGGGGAGAGGGCATGAAAATATTTATAAAGTTTGCATTAATAGGGGTATTATTGGTCATCATGTTATTAACCGCTTGTGATGGCGGATATGGTGAAGATGCGAATTTGGCAGATTTTACGGAACCGGTTTTTGCGGAAGAAGAGCTTAAGGATGAAAAAATTCCTGTCGGATCGATAGAAGAGGAATTTGTACAGGAGATACGTCCTTTGGAGAAATTTTACGGACGTTGGGAAACTGAGGAGCAAAACGGAGCAGATAAGATTATTTTAGAAATGGGTATCATAGACTCCGAAGAGGCAAACTATTTTGATGAGAAGTTTGAGTATATTCAATTTGGATTTGAGGATTCCGGTTTTTTCCCCCGGGAGAGAATCATCGAAACTGAAGTAGTGGAATTGGAAAAGACCTATTTAATAACCGTTTCTTATGCGATGGAAAGTCAGGAAATTGACGGTTGGGATATAGTGGAAACGGAAATAGCAGAGGAATACCTGATTGAATATGTAAATGAGAATAAAATCCTGCTGACCTACAAGGATGAGGAAGAAGAGACCGAGTACATTTTTTATAAATAGTGATTGGATTTCGTAATATTTTACAAAAAGGAGGATTCGTCTTAAAAGGCCGGAGCCTTCTTTTCCTTTGGTTTATTTTACGCCGGCGAGGGTACGTATGAAGTAGTAATGATAAAGGAGGAATATTCATGACAGGTGTGGAAATTGATTTTGTTGTTCCCGATAGTCTGGAGGCTTTAGATTTTTATGAAAAGATTTTGGATGTTGAAACAGAGGAAGTGACGGACTTTGACAAAGGACAGAACGAAGCGATCTTTTCTTTGTATGGCGTACGATTCCATATGCTCGATGAGAATCCGGATTTCCAGCTGCTAGCACCGAAGCCCGATGATCCGAAACCCATGTGGTTCAATATTATGGTGCCGGATATTGAAGAAACCTTCGAAAAAGCTTTGGAAGCCGGTTGCAAAGAGATTCAACCCATAACGAAGATGGAGGCTCTTGGTTTATCCAATGGCATCTTCAGTGACCCCTATGGATATATTTGGATGCTGCATCAAATTCATCGTAAAATAAGTTCCGAAGAACGGAAAAAAATCTGGGAAGAAAGAAAATAAGAAAGGATAAGAGGTGATGGTTCATGCATAAGATTCAAATGAAGAGAATTTATGAATCTACATCAAAGAATGACGGATCGAGGATATTGGTCGATCGTCTCTGGCCAAGGGGAGTATCGAAGGAAGAAGCGAAGCTGGACCTATGGCCGAAAGAAATCACGCCCAGTGATGATCTTCGAAAAGAGTATCATCAAGAGAAGATAGAATTTGACCGCTTTTATGATAAGTATCTGGAAGAACTGAAAGAAAACAACAAGACCGAATCCTTTATTGAGGAAGTCAAAGAAAAGCTGGCTGATAAAAATGTGACTCTTTTAACCGCAGCAAAAGACATAGAGCAAAGCCATGTGGTTGTACTGCGGGATTACCTAAAGAAAAAACTAAAAAAGGAGTGAAGGGCTATGAGTTACCCGATCAAAGAAGTACGAAAGAGATTTCCTGCGCTTCAGAGAACCTATAATGGAAAACAGGTCGTATATCTGGATGGTCCGGGAGGTTCCCAAACCGTGGTGGAGGCAATAAATGCCGTACGGGACTATATGATGAAAGGTGGAGCGAATCTTCATGGAGCTTTTCCCACATCCATCGAAACCATGGAGATGATTGGGGAAGCCAGAGAATCGGTAGCAGCGCTCTTTAACGGAAAAGCGGAGGAAGTAGCCTTTGGTGGAAATGCAACAACCATGATGTTTCATGCAGCAAGAGCTATTGCGAAGACCTGGCAGGAAGGGGATGAGATACTTCTGACAGAACTTGAACACCATTCCAATATTGATCCGTGGCGAAAAGAAGCGGAGGATAAAAATGTCACCGTCAAGTATATTCCATTAGATACCAATACACTGACCTTGGACCTGGGTTCGCTGGATGAACTGATTACGGAAAAGACGAAGTTTGTGGCCGCGGGTCTTGCTTCCAACTGTATCGGAACAATTAATGATGTGAAAACCATCTCCGACGCAGCGAAAAAAGTCGGAGCTGTGGTTGCGGTGGATGCGGTTCATGCAATTCCCCACTTTTATGTGGACCGGGAAGCCTTAGGAATTGATATGCTCTTTAGCTCTGTCTATAAGATGTTCGGGCCTCATGTGGGGCTTGCCATGATAAAAAAAGAGTTGTTTGATCAATTAGAGCCTTACAAAATAATGCCGGCTCCCGATGAAACTCCGGATAAGCTGGAAATCGGAACCCAAAATCATGAAGGCATTGCCGGCGTTACGGAAGCGATCCGATTTATCGCGAAACTCGGAGAAGGCAATTCACTAAAAGAGCGAATTATTTCCGGATATGAAGCAATGAAGGGTTACGAAGACTCCCTTGCCCGATTTGTCCGGGAAGAGTTGAAAAATATTGAGGGACTGACCCTGTATCAGGCGGATGAATCCGTGGAAAAAACCCCCACTGTGGCTTTTCGTGTGGAGGGCATCAGCCCTCAGGAATTTACATCCAGAATGTGCGAACGGGAAAGTGTATTTATTGCAGATGGTCATTTTTATGCCTATCGCTTAGCGGAAAAACTGGGAATTGTGGAAGAAGGCTCTTTTATTCGAGCCGGTATATCCGTTTACAATACCATGGAGGAGATGGAACGCTTTGTTACGGGAGTGAAAAATATTGTGAAGAAATAAAACACAAAAGGGCCCGCTAACGGGGGCCCTTCTGTCTGGTTGAAAATCCTTGGAAAGCAATTTTTTAAAAGGCGCAAAAGTCTGAATATTTCAACGAAAACAAGGACAATGCAGCGGGAGGCAACTTGTTTTTTAATGTCCCTATGTTATAATTAGTAAACTGAACATATAAAAAAAATAATCGTGCCTGTGATAAAAATAACTTTATGGTACTGACTTTGGTAATAATCCAAAAGTTGGGGTATACATATACTTAATCCAGCACGATGGAAACTTAAAAGGAGTGGAAGAAAATGATCAAAATTGAAGAGGTGGTAAAAAAATATCCCGGAATGGAACGGCCTGCAGTCAATAAACTGGACTTGAATATCGAAGAGGGAGAAATTTGTACGTTTGTCGGGCCATCGGGTTGTGGAAAAACCACAACGCTAAAA
>JBEPWR010000023.1:11435-11775 GCA_041642335.1 Eubacteriales bacterium | reverse complement strand
ACCTGCACATCCTTGTTATACAGGTGTCTCGCCACGGAAAATCCGTCCCCGCCGTTATTGCCGGTTCCGCTTAAAACAATCACTTTTTTTCGGTAATCCTCATTCAGAGCTTTCATAACTTCTTTTGTGGTGTTCATACCCGCGTTTTCCATCAAAATCATAGCCGGTATTTTGTACTCATTTGTCGTAATTCGATCCAACAACCGCATTTGCTGATTGTCCAGCACTTTCATGAAAAAATCCTCTCCTTTATAAAGTTTTCTACCTTTTTATTATAACCGATTTCCTCGGATTTTTCCTGGTTCTCAAGCAATTTATGAAATCCTTGAAAAGCACTCTA
>JBEPWR010000023.1:0-11425 GCA_041642335.1 Eubacteriales bacterium | reverse complement strand
CTTAATCTGCTCATGAAGGTCCTCTGGAATTCCCTTTCGGGCCATTTGGTAATTGGTCATGTCCCGACGCTCGGTTACTTCCATGCCAAACCATTCCGGTGGCTGAAAAGCCTTCATATCCGCCTCATTTTCGAACTCTACCTCCACACTGAAAAAACCTTCAAATTCCTCTTTATAAATATCGATTTCCGCAAGCTTGTCCCCCTCCAGCGGATAATAGTATCGGGTTTTAACAATGCGCATCGGGGGCTGATTTCCCTCAAGAAATAAAAACAGGGCCTCGGTGATCGCCATCTCCTCTTCTGTTCTTGTATGGGTGCCCGGGCCTTTTTTAGTGATAATGTAGTCCTCTCCAATTTTTCGGACTCGTAACTCCGGCTCGCTGCTTAAGTACTTCTGTAGAATCGCTTTTTTCTTCGCCTTTGATAAATCCGGCAGCTTCTTAACCAAAAATTTTCGTTCCCGTTCAAATCCCAAGATAATGCCTCCTTTTTATAGTACCAATCGATCTTCCGCAAAGCTGAAGTATCGATTGTCCCCTACAATAATATGATCCACCACTTTTATATCAATAGCTTCTAATGCTTCCTTGATTCGTTTCGTTACCTGGATATCTCCCTGGGAAGGTTTGATGGATCCCCCCGGATGGTTATGGGCGAGGATCACACTGCTGGCACTATACTTCAGTGCCGTCTCGACTACGAGTCTTGGATAGACTGCGGCTTCATTGATGGTTCCCTCAAAGGTTTTTGCTGCATGGCGCACCTGGTTTTGATTGTTCAAGCAAATTAAATAAAAGGACTCATAGCGTAAATCCGTAAAGAGGTGCATGGCATACTCCCCGGCTTTTTGGGAACTGTTCAGCTGATGTCTGCCTTTGAATTTGCAGCTTTGGTATCTTCGTGACAGGGGCGCTAAAAAAGCCAGCAGCGTGGCGGCATTTTCTCCGACCCCTTCAACTTTTTTCAAATCCTCCACTTTTGCATCCAAGACCCCTGCCAGATCGTTAAATTCCTTGATCAGCCGATGGGCAATTTCATTGGTATCCTTCCTCGGAATGCCGTAAAACAGCAGCATCTCCACTACCTGATGCTCTTCAAAGTGGTCAATCCCCTCCCGAATAAAACGCTCCTTCAGCCGCTTGCGGTGCCCGGTATGTATACTCAAATTTTCCACCCCATTTATCGTATTTTTGCAACCCCTCGAATTGGCGCGCCTTCCCCTCCTCGGATTTTCAGCGGAAAGCCGTAAAACTCAAAATCCTGATCAAGAAGTTCCCCTAAATTTTTCAGATTTTCTACGATGATTACCCCTTTTTCCAGTAAGATTCGATGTGCTAAAAGGAAGTCTTCCGTCATGGAATCCACACTCAGTGCATCAATTCCGATGCCTTTTAAATTTAGCGTGGTTAAGTGATTGGCAACGTCCTCCGATAAACTGGGGGAGCCTTTGAAGTATTCCTTACTGCCCCATTTTTGATCCCATCCCGTATAAAAAAACAAATACTCCACGCCTTCAATGAATTCCCTCTTTTTCAGTACCTGTTCAAAAATTTCCATTGTGATTTTTTCTCCCCGGATCTTTGTACAGTCAAGTACTACACCCGCTCCACTAAATTGATCCACTTCATAGTCCTCCAGGGTTCTTCCGTGAGCGAATACATGCGCCGGTGTATCTAAATGGGTTCCGGTATGGGAGTAAAGCGTCATTTCCAGTTCCCGGAAACCATCGGTTTCCACACGGTATTTTACATTGAACTTGGGCGCCGGAGTACCGGGGAACAATGGCATATCCTCCGCTAAGGTTTGGGTTAAATCCACGAATTTCATCGCCTGCCTCCTCACATATTATGTATATGGCTATGATATTTCATTAGTAGTCTAAGCATATTTTACCACAATTACACTGAAAAAATCTGAATAAAAAGAAAAAAGCCTAGAATTTTCAGACAATATTCTCTGATAAATATCCAGGCTTTTAATTTTACAGGATTCCACCGAAAGCTTTCCCGGCGTGTCCCGCTATTTTTGTAATTCCTCTACTAAATGACAAGCCACAAATCGCTCCGGTTCGTATTCTCGGAGCTCCGGAGTCTTGGACTTACAGATATCTTGTCGATATCGGCAACGACCATAAAAACGGCAACCCTCAGGAGGATTTACCGGACTTGGCACATCTCCTTCAAGTATGATCATATTATCCGGTGCATCAATTCTCGGTACCGGTATGGCGGATAATAATGCTTGCGTATACGGATGTAATGGGTTTTTAAAGATTGCATTATACTCGGCCAGCTCCACAATTTTCCCAAGATACATTACTGCAATTCGGTCACTCACGTGCTTTACTACACTCAAATCATGAGAGATGAATAAATACGTAAGACCTAATTCGTCCTGGATATCCTGCATCAGGTTCAGAATTTGGGCTTGAATGGATACGTCCAGGGCGGATACCGGCTCATCCTGAACGATAAATTTCGGATTAAGCGCAAGGGCTCTTGCAACGCCGACTCTTTGTCGTCTTCCACCGTCAAGCTCATGAGGGAATGCGTTTAGCAGTCTAGGCGTAAGGCCGACTGTATCCATTAACTCTTTTATCCGATTGGTAACCTTTTTCCGGTCTTTGAAAACTTTATTTATTAACAGGGGCTCGGCAATAATTTGTCCCAGATTCATTCTCGGATTCAGGGATGCATAGGGATCCTGAAAGATAATCTGCATATTTTTACGGGCTTCACGCATCTGAGCGCCATTGAAATCCACAATGTTTTTTCCTTCAAAATTTACTTCCCCCGAGGTTGGTTCGACCAATCGTAGCACCGCGCGTCCCGTAGTGGATTTACCACATCCGGATTCTCCAACAAGTCCTAAGGTTTCTCCTTCTTTAATGAAAAAGTTGACATCATCTACGGCATGAAGCATTCCCTTCGGGGTTTTAAAATATTTTTTCAGGTTTTTTACTTCTAAAATATTCTTCGACATTCCTTTCACCTCCTACTTCTCGTATTGTTCTGCCGGGTACAGGTGGCAATTTACAAAGTGTCCGTCTTCCACTTCTACTCTTTTCGGTACAACGCTTCGACATACATCCATAACCTTTGGACATCTGGGATTGAACGGACATCCGTCGGGAATCTCGGTAGGATCCGGCATTAAGCCTCTTATAGGATTTAGTCGTTTCTCATCCGCTTCCACATTGGGAATGGAACCAAAAAGTCCCTTCGTATATGGATGCAGGGGATTTTCATAAAGATCCCGAACCTTCGCATATTCCACAACGTATCCGGTATACATGATCGCTACTTTGTCGCAAATATGAGCCACAACCCCAAGGTCATGAGTAATCATAATCATCGAGGTTTCAAACTCTTCCTTCAGTCGTTTCATCAGCTTTAATACCTGTGCTTGAATCGTTACATCCAACGCTGTAGTCGGTTCATCGGCAATTAGAAGCTCCGGGTTACAGGCAAGAGCAATAGCGATAACAATACGCTGACGCATACCTCCACTGAACTGATGAGGATATTCTTTTCCACGTTCTCTAGGTATTCCAACGGTTTCAATCATATCTCTCGCTTTTTCCAATGCTTCTTTCTGATTAACTTCCTGGTGAAGCAAAATCACTTCCGCAATCTGATCTTCCGTAGTCATTACCGGATTAAGTGAGGTCATCGGATCCTGGAAAATCATAGAGATCTTGTTCCCTCGAATTTTTCGTATTTCCTCTTCTTTTTTCTTTAGCAGGTCTTCTCCTTTGAAAAGAATCTCCCCTTGAACAATTTTTCCGGGAGGATTGGGAACCAGTTGCATAATTCCCAGCGCCGTGGTGGTTTTCCCGGCCCCGGTTTCTCCTACAATCCCAATCGTCTCTCCCACACCGATTTCAAAGGTCATATTGTCTACCGCTCGTACAACCCCTTCATCGGTATTATATTGAATGGACAAGTCCTTTACTTTCAATAAATCTTTCGCCATGTATTACACTCCTTTCCTTTAGCTTTAGCCTTTTAATCTTGGATCCAAGGCATCTCGAAGTCCATCTCCTAGAAGATTCAGCCCGAAGATGGTAATCATAATTGCAAGACCCGGGAAGATCGCCATCCACCAAGCGTCTCGGATATAAATTCTTGCAGTGGATAACATTGCACCCCATTCAGGATCCGGTGGTTGAATTCCCAGTCCGATAAAGCTTAGTCCCGCTGCGGAAAGAATCGCTGTCGCAACGCCTAAGGTTCCCTGTACGATAATGGGTGCCATACAGTTTGGCAAAATATATTTGGAAATGATTCGAAAATCATTTGCTCCTACAGCTCTTGCGGCCTCTACAAATTCCTGGTCTCTAAGAGAAAGAACAGACGCACGAACAATTCGAGCGTACCTTGGAATCGAGGCAATACCAACCGCGATCATTACATTGACGAGTCCCGGCCCGAGGGCTGCAGCAATAGCGATCGCCAGAAGTATTCCCGGAATGGCCAGTAGCACATCCATAAGTCTCATAATAACGTTATCGATTCTACCGCTGTAATATCCGGAAATGGAACCGAGAATTCCACCGACAACCATAGCAACACCGACAGCGATAAATCCTACCTGAATCGAAATTCTACTACCGTATACCACTCGGCTAAAAATATCTCGCCCGAAATTATCGGTTCCAAACCAGTTCTCGGAGTTTGGTGCGGTTCGAGTGTTTTCTAAGTTTGTTTCTGAAAAATGATAAGGCGCGATAACATCTGCGAAAATGGCCGCAAAGATGAGGATCAAAATAACAACCATTCCGACAATTGCGGCTTTATTTTTTATTAAGCGCTTCCAAACCTCTAGCCATTGACTTTTCCGTTTTCCCGGATCAACGACTTTTATATCGGCACCTTTACGCTCTACATCTGATGGATGGGCGTGAATTTCAGTCTGTGATTCATAATTTCTAACTACCGCGTCATCTTGTGTTAAATCTTTTGCTTTGGGTTTCTTTCCTCGTTCCATTAAATCTTTATTTTTTTCAGTCTTTGAGTTCGAAGACATTTCAGGACCTCCTTTTCTGATTATTTGTATTGAGCTTTGATTCGTGGATCAATAAACCCATATAAGATATCGACAAATAAATTTACAATACTAAACGTTAGGGCTATAAATAATACCCCACCCTGTACCATCGGTAAGTCTCGCATTTTGATCGATTTAACCATCAAAAGGCCAATTCCGTTAATAGAGAATACCGTTTCCGTAAGTATCGCTCCACCCAATAAGTATCCGAATTGTAATCCGATTACGGTAACAACCGGGATTAAAGCGTTCTTAAGAGCATGCTGGTTAATGACGATAGATTCTTTTTGACCCTTCGCCCGAGCAGTACGAATATAGTCCTGTCGGATGACTTCAAGCATACTCGATCTTGTCATACGGGTAATCATCGCTGCAGAACTTGTCCCGATGGTAAGCGCAGGCAAAATCATATGCATGGGCGTCGAGTACCCCGATGATGGAAACCATCCGAGCCAAACGGAAAATATCAGAATTGCAACGAGTCCTTGGAAAAAGTTCGGGATCGATACTCCAACTAATGCAAACATCATCGCCGCATTATCAAATAAGGAGTATTGTTTTGTTGCCGATATGATCCCGGTCGGTATTCCGATCAGCACCGCCACCAGTACCCCAGTAGCTGCCAATGTCAGCGTCGTTGGAAAACGACTGGCCAACTCGGCAAATACCGATGCACCGGTATTATAAGATCTTCCGAAGTCCAGCTCTGTAAATAAATTTTTCGCAAAGCGTACATACTGTACAATAAAAGGATCGTCAAGACCCATTTGCTCTCGAAGTTGTAAAATTTGTTCTTCTGTTGCTTGTTCTCCCAGTTGAATCGCCGCCGGATCTCCCGGGGTAATGTACATTAAGGTAAAAACAATGAAGGATACGCCAATTAATACGGGAAGCAATAGCAGTATTCTTCGACCAATATACTTTAACATTGTTACTCCTCCTTCCTAAATCTATCAGGATGTTTAACTTTTATTGATTATGATGAATTTTCAAAATAGTTCCAGACAGCACAGTAGGGTCATGGATATGACCCTACTGTGACTTGCCTATTGTGTCTGTATATTTAGCTTTCTAGCTGTATTATGCTGTTTCTTATTCTTCGATGCTTACGTTCCACAGTGGGTGGTGACCCGCTGGGTGATTTCTAAATCCGGTAACATTGTTTCGAATTCCGGTTCGGTCTTCTCCAGTGTTTAGGAATAACCAAGGTGCTTCGTCTCGAACGATTTCCTGAGCTTCAAGATAAGCTTCTTCTCGAACATCGGGATCCGCGGATCTTCTAGCTTCTTCTAGTAATTCATCCACTCGCTCGTTGGCATAGAAAGTTCGGTTACCCGCTGCACCAAACTGTTCTGAATGGAATAGTGCGTATAGTCCGTAGTCAGGATCTCCTGTTACAGTAACCCATCCTAGGATAAACATGTCGTGCTCTCCGTTTGCTGTTCCTTCTAGATAAGCTCCCCACTCAAGCACTTCAATTTCTACGTCAATATTCACTTCTTCTAACTGGCTTTGTACAATTACTGCGATATCTTGTCGAAGTTGATTGTCGTTTGTCCAGATGGTTGTAGAGAATCCGTCTTCATAACCGGCTTCATCCAATAATTCCTGAGCCATTTCTACATTATGTCCGTAAGGCTCTAATGCATCATTTGCTGCCCATACCATTGGTCCGATCGGTCCAGTAGCAACTTCTCCGGAACCTTCCATTACAGATGCTATAATTGAGTCTACATCAATGGCGTAGTTGATTGCCTGTCGAACTCTAACGTCATCAAATGGTTCTTTATCCATGTTGAATCCAAGGTAAACGGTAGAGAAGTTTAAGTCTCTGATTAATTCTAAATCTTCATGTTCTTCGACTCTTTCCATGTCCGTTGGTAAAAGATCATAAGCAATGTCAATTTCTCCGGTTTCCAACTCAATGGTTCGGTTTCCATCCTCTTGGATGTTTCTGATGATGATGTTTTCCGTTACTGCAGCTTCACCGTGGAAATCTTCAAATCTGGTTAAGTGAATTTCAGAACCTCTTGTCCATTCATCAAGCATGTAAGGACCGGTTCCTACCGGGTTTTCTCCATAATCTTCCCCATATTCCTCAACAGCGGTTTCATTTAAGATTGAAGATGCTGTATGCGCTAAGTGTGCTAGAAGCGGTGCAAAAGGCTCCATTGTTGAAATTCTGATCGTGTAATCATCAACAATTTCGATTCCTTCCGGGTCAATCGCTCCAACGATGTGTCCTACATCCGGAGATTCTAATGCCCGAAGGATTGTAAATTCTACATCACTTGCGGTTAACTCTTCTCCATTGTGGAACATTACGCCTTCCCGTAATTTGAACTCCCAGGTTAACTCGTCAATCTGTTCCCATTCCTCTGCAAGTCCAGGAATAAGTTCCATGTCTTCGTTCTGATTGATTAAGCTTTCATAAATCTGCTTCATAACTCGTGACGATGGTTGGTCATTGGTCGCATGTGGATCTAATGAATCCGCATCCGCGCCCTGCGCTACAACAATGGTATCGGTGTCGGCTTCATCGCCGCAACCAATTGCAAAGGCAGTAACCATTAACACTACTGCTAACAATAATACAATTTTCTTACTGTTCATTTACTTTCTCCCCCTTAAATTATAAAAAATTTATTTTTATATTAATTTTCACCACAGACTGATCGTCTTTGGTGAAAATAATATACTTCTCAAAAGAAGCACTGACGTTTCCGCGTGAGCATCCTAAGAAATGAAAAACTTAAAAAAATTTGGGTCCTGTTAAAAATATGTAGCAATTAGTTCTGAGAGTTGGTGCCTTCCATCAATTTTGGATCATCTTTCTATTCATTTTCTACTATCGGATTTCTTATCCAATTACGAGTTTTCCGAATATTTTCGATATATCAGTTTTTTCCGATAAAAGTATTATACCCTATTTTTTTACCCTTTGCAATACAGGGAAACTATATTGCTTTCTTTATCCATATCATTTTTTTATCCGATCATTTCTGGCTTTTTCCCATATTTGATTGTATAATGATATTGACTCATTGCTTGGAAATCTATGATTAAAAACATTTCTAGAGAAATCGACTACTGCCTTCAACGAATAATTGTACTCCAGACCAATTAATCATTTTTCCATTAAACCATAATTTATAAACAATTGCAAATTTAATTTTTGAAATCTTCATTAAGAAAGGATGTTATCAGTGAATCCTCAGTATAATTATGAGAATAAATCAAAACTATGGGCAGTGCTATGGCTCATTACCAAAGAAGGTTTAGCCGCTTCAGCACTCGCCGGATTTATGGGCCTGCTTTATGGATTTTTCCTCTCTGAGGAACCGTTATTACCCCTTGTAAACAATGCTGTATTTTTAATGGGGGTGGTGTTAGGTTTTTATGCCTTTTTCTTTGGCGTTCAGCGGGATAAAAAGATCTTTCAAAATATCTTTCAAAGCGACGTAAAGGAGCAATACTTGGAAAAGCTCTCCATTAGAAAAGAACGGATCTTTCATCTTTTCCGGGCCTTTGTCGTTTTCATTGTGGCTGTTGTCTTTGATCTGATTCTTTTTTTCTTTTAGCGAAACGCCTCTACTATTCACCGGAATAATATCATTATGATAAATTTTTATAAGGAGGAATTTTTATGTTCCAAGTGGCCGCTATACAGTTAACCCCGATTATGCACGATGTTGATGCGAACCTGAAACGGGGGATCAATTATATCCGAAAAGCATCAGAGGAAAACGTGGACTTGATCGTCCTGCCCGAACTTTGGACGACCGGATATTATCTTTCAAGAAATGCCTTTGAATTATTGGCGGAAACCCGGGAAGGAAGAACCGTTTCGATTATGCAGGAAGAAGCAAAGAAGGCTGATGCCTCAATTATCTGTCCCTTTGTGGAAAAGGGGGAAGGCGATAACCTTCATATTTCCGTCGCGGTAATCGACAATGACGGGGAACTGCGGGGCATCGTCCGGAAAAGTATGCTTTGGGGTCGTGAAGCCCAAATTTTTACCCCGGGAGAAATCCAGTACCCGGTGTTTAAAACCAAAGTCGGAACCATCGGCATTCTGATCTGCTATGAAATGGAGTTCCCCGAGCCTAGCCGCTTACTGGCCCTTGCGGGAGCGGAAATCATCGTATGTCCTTCCGTCTGGTCCTTAGGTGCGTCCCACCGTTGGGATATCCAACTTCCTGCCCGCTCTTTGGATAATACGGTTTACGTGCTCGGTGTCAACACCGTCGGCAATCACAGTTGTGGAAAAAGCAAGTTGCTCAGTCCTCTAGGCGATTTGCTGGCAGAGGCCTCGGATAAAAAGGAAGAGCTGATGATCCGCGCCATTGATAAAGAGGCCCTGTATTGGGCACGGGAAGAAATTCCTTATCTGGAGGATTATCGAACGAAGCTTCATGATAAACTTACTCCCGGCGGTATTAAAAAGATTCCGGTGCCGGAATTGTAATAAAACAGTAAACTTCAACTAACAACTAAAATTTTTTAAATTATTTCAAATAATAATTTGTATGGTTTTATTTTTAAAAAAAGCTGCCGGAAATTAAATTTCCAGCAGCTTTTTCATAAGTTTTTCGTCCAGATTTCCTCCCGAAACCACAAGGGCAATGTTTTTTCCCGGGATTTTCTCTCCGTGTTCCATAATCGCTGCAACACCGACAGCACCTGAGGGCTCCGACACCACTTTTTCTTTGGTTAAAAGATGCTTGGTTGCTTTTTCAATGGCTCCTTCAGAAACAATCAGAATTTCATCGATGGTATTACGGGACATTTCATAGGGAATTTTCCCTACCCCACCAACCAAAGCATCACATATGCTGGGCTCGGTCGGATATTCTTCGTAAAACACCTCATCCTCCATGGCTTTTGCCATGGCAGGGCAAGCTTCGGTTTGCACACCGATGATCTTAATTTCCGGCTTCATCGCTTTTGCTGCAATACTGATTCCGGTAATCATTCCTCCGCCGCCGATGGGAACAAGAATTGTATCGATGTCCGGATTGGTCTCCAAAATTTCCAGTCCCATGGTTCCCTGTCCGGAAATCACATCTTCATCAGAGCAGGCATCGATATAGGTGAACCCTTCCTTTTCTATTAAGGACTTGGCATAGGCATTGGCTGCATCATAATTTTCTCCCTTTTGAATAACCGTCGCCCCGTAATAACGGATCTTTTCCACCTTGGACTCCGGTGTGGTTTCGGGCACAACCACTATGGCCTTCACATCCTTCATAATAAAGCTGGCATAGCTTACGCCGCTGCCATGATTTCCCGAAGAAACAGTGATGACTCCCCGTTTTTTTTCCTCCGCGGTAAGTCTTGTCATCTTGCTTAGAGCCCCTCGGATTTTGAAACTTTTCAGTTTTTGCTGTGCTTCCAGCTTTAAATAGATCTCCTTGTGTTCATCACTAAGGTAAATCGAATGCTCCAGCGGAGTTTCGTAAATCCCCTTTTGAATTCGCTCCTTTGCCTCGGTAATCGATTTGTACGTGATCATAATGTTTCCTCCTTTATAACCTCCAACAAAAAAACTCAGCACCGAATGGGTACTGAGTATATTGTATCATTTTTTCTGAAAAATCCAAAGGTTTTGCCTTCCGGTCTAGCTTGCCATGACGCCGCCTTTACAGACGTCTTTGAGGTTACAGCTGCTACATCTTTCAAGTTGCTGATGCAGATCGCTGACCGCCCGTTTTGAAAAAACACAGGGGATATTCTGTTGTTTCGCCTGCTCTTTAATAATACTGGCAATATTATGCTCTAAGTAATCATAAAACAAAATAATCATATCCGCTTCCTTTGGAATCTTGGCCTTTCGAAGCTTTTTTTTGCGTCCCGTCCAATGTATTTGTTTGTCGATCCCCTGACATCGAAGGGTATCCGGAATATTTCCCAGTTTGTCTCCGCCTACTAATAATGCTGTCATGATTCATTCCTCCTTGTTTGTGGTTTATTTATTGTTTACTCCCTACAGTTTTTATTGATAACGATTATCATTATTATATCCCTTATCTCTTCCGCTGTCAAGAAATTTTCGAATATTTTTTGAAAATTCCAAAATACCTATTTTTTAACGGGTTTTCAGCTCTGTATCCGGTTTATCAAAAGTTTGCGAATGAAATTTTCTTGAGGTGATAACTTTTGACGTTCTAGGGTAAATACATGGTAGAGAAACTAAGAGCTTTGAAATTTTATAAGAAGGAGAGATCATGATGAATATAACATTGAAAGGACTTAGTATTTTACAAGACACCAAGGCACTACTATTGCCGGTTTTCGAACGGGAAGGCATCCATGGAGAATCCTACCCCTCAAATCTTAAAGAGGTGTTGGAGAAAAAAGCGACGCGAAAACCC
>JBEPWR010000022.1:0-11873 GCA_041642335.1 Eubacteriales bacterium | reverse complement strand
AAATGCTGCTTCAATACGGCATCAGAGTATTAATTGGTATTATAATTCTTGTAGTCGGTCTTATTGTGATCAAAACTTTGCTTAAAATTCTCGAAAAATCCATGCAGGCCAGCAAAGTGAACGAAACACTTTACGGATTCATAAAATCCCTGGCGGCTTTTGGACTGAACATTGTTCTATTCATTACGGTGTTAGGATTTATCGGAATCCCCATGACCACCTTTGTAGCCATCCTGGGAGCTGCAGGACTGGCCATAGGCTTTGCCTTAAGAGACAGCCTGGGAAATATTGCCGGAGGCATTATCATTTTAACCTCGAAACCCTTTAATGTGGGGGATTTTATCAGCGCCCAGGGAGAGATGGGTACGGTCAAAGAAATTGTAATCCTACATACCCTGCTGATGACACCGGACAATAAGAAAGTGGTGATTCCCAACGGCCCCTTGGCAAACGGGAATATTACCAATTACAGCTCAGAGGAGCTGAGAAGAGTGGATTTAACCTTCGGAGTGGGATACGATGATGATATCCGTCAGGTGCAAGGAATTCTGCTGGAACTTGTGGAGAATCATGAATTTACCCTAAAAGAGCCGGAACCCTTGGTTCGTGTCATTGAACACGCTGACAGTTCTGTGAATTTTACGGTACGAGCCTGGTGCAGGAAAGAACATTACTGGTCAATTTATTATGATCTCCTGGAAACCGTAAAAATCAGATTCGATGAGGAAAATATAAACATTCCCTATCCCCAGATGGATGTGCACATGAACACCTTAGAAAAAACCTAAGGGGATTGGGTGATTGAATGAAGAGGTTTTTGATTAATCAAAGGCCAAAAGGGTATAAGATAAAAGCACACAATGACTTTTTAAAATTTTTTAAAGGGAGGTTTTTTTTTGAAAAAAGAATTGGAAATTCTACAATATGCAATGGATATGGAAATCCAGGGACAAAACTTTTATATCAGTTTTGCGGACAAGGTGGAAAACCCAGTAGCTAAGAAATTGTTCGAATCCTTAGCAAAGGAAGAGAAGCGGCACTATGATATCTTAAAAAAAGAATATGACAATATGGAAATCAATAAAGAATGGTCCGGTATGGAGGATCTTGCGGATTATAAGGGCGAAAGCATTTATGAGGTTCGAAAGCAAGCGGAAGAGATCTCCGGTGAAGACCTGAAAACACCGACCTCGGATATCTCCATCCTAAGAATGGCCTATCTGATTGAAAATGATTTTGCAGAGTTTTATAAAAAAGCAATCGAAAATACGGAAGATCCCCGAGGGAAAAAAATGCTGGAAACCTTGTATGAATGGGAAAATGAGCATCGACGGGTATTTTATGAACAGTACAAAAAAGCGATGAAAGATAATTGGTTCGATCAAAGTTTCTATCCTTTCTAAAGAGTCTCATAGAGAATTCCAGGAAAAAACCCCTAAAAACCTTAACCTGTTCTTAGGGGTTTTCTTCAATTGCTATCGGTTCGTGAAACTTAAGCAGGGTTTTTCAGCATATTTAAGGATGCTTCAATGAAGGCGGGGAGATCATTGGGATTTCGGCTCGAGATAAGGTTATTGTCAATGACCACTTCCCGGTTCACGTAATTTGCTCCGGCATTTTTCACATCCATGATTACGGATTTGTAGCAGGTAAGGGTTCTTCCGCTTAAGACTTCCGCACTTACCAGTAATTGGGCTCCGTGACAAATGGTAAAGAGCGGTTTTCCTAGAGTGAAATATTGACGGAGAAATTCGAGGATCCCATCATCGGAGCGCAGGTTATCGGGGGAAAAACCTCCGGGGATCAGTAGGGCATCAATATCCTCAACGGAAATGGTATCCGGGGTTTCATCAATGGTAACAGGATTTTCCCGGTTTTTATCAAAGACCTCTTCTCCTTTTTCCTTGCCGATGTGCACCAGACTATACCCTTCATCCTTAAAGGCCTGAGCCGGCTTACTGTACTCCACCTCTTCGTAAAGTTTTCCGATTAAAACACCAATTTTTTTCATTGTCTACCTCCTTTTAATTCGAATAGCGACAGATCCCATAGGGATCCTGAAACATTTGAAATTATCGGATACATAAGCATAAATACCCGAAAAAAGAGGGAATAATCAGTGGAAAAGTCTTGTGATCCCCCTTGCAAAAAAAACTTTTTGATGTATGATTTTATCAGGAGAAAAAACGATGTTAAAGGAGTTGGGTAATATGATTACAGGCTATAGCTATAAGACCTCAATCGGAGAGCTGACGATTTTGGAAAATGACGGCTTTTTAGTGGAAATTGTGTTTGGTAAACCTGTCGAAAAAGCTTACCGTGAGGAAGAAACCCCCATTGTAAAAAATGCCCACCGACAAATCCAGGATTATTTAAGCGGTAAGAGGAAATCCTTTGATCTTCCCATGAAACCGGAAGGTACCGAATTTCAACGTTCGGTTTGGGCGGCGCTTTTGGATATTCCCCACGGACAGACCCGAAGCTACCAGGAGGTTGCGGAAAAAATTAGGCGGCCCAAAGCTTACCGGGCCGTCGGTCTGGCCAATAATAAAAACCCGCTGCCCATTATCATTCCCTGTCACCGGGTAATCGGAAAAGACGGAAAGATGGTAGGCTATGCCGGGGGATTGGATATCAAGAGAAAACTGCTAAGCGTCGAAGCCATTATGAAAAAAGACCAAAGGAGTAGGTAAAATGAACAAAGAAGTACCCTATATCATCACTTTTGATTCCACCCATGCGGCCATGGATGCGGAGAAGAAGCTGATCAGCAAATCCATGAAAATTCATATGATTCCCACGCCGCGGCAAATCACGGCAAACTGTGGTCTGTCCATTAAAATTACCGGTGTGGACCGTGAAGAGCTCTTGGCGGTTTTAGAGGAGTTAAAGCTTGAAACCAAAGCGCTGTATCGTATGGAAAGTTTTCAAAAAATCGAGAAGATCGATTAAAAAGAGGTTAAGGAGGGAGCTTATGGCTCATAAATTTAATCCCAAAAACAAAGAGAAATTGATGAATAAGGAACGGAAGAAGAATCTTCCTCCCTATGAAATCCTTCGGGAAGCAGGGCTTCAGGCCGGACAGACATTTATTGATATCGGCTGCGGGGTCGGGTATTTCACCCTTCCCGCAGCGGAAATTGTCGGTCCAAAAGGCGAGGTCTACGCCTTGGATACCGTCCGGGAGATGACGGATTATTTGAAATCGGAACTGGAAAAAAGCCGGATTCAGAATGTAAAAGTGTTAAACTCTACGGAATACGGTTTTCCGATACGGGAAGATCTCGGCGACTACCTTTTAATGTCCATGGTGCTCCATGAGGTGGAGGAGAAAACCGAGTTCTTACATGAGGCTTACCGAACACTGAAAAACAGTGGGAAAATCATCCTTATTGAATGGCAAAAGAAAGAGACGGAGGAAGGTCCGCCGCTTAAACACCGGATTGATCCGGAACAAGCAAAATCCTACCTGAGGCAGGTAGGATTTCAAAACCTTGAAGTGGTTGATTTAAACCGTTTCTTCTATATGGTTGTAGGAGAGGTATAGGGGTTCTTACAGTTCCTTATGAAGAAAGGCCAAAAAATCCGCCCATTCTTCAATGATTTTATAGGTCGGCTTCCCATGACCATGGCCGGCCTTTTTTTCGAGCCTGAAAATCACCGGATTGGAAGTATCAGGATGCTCTTTTGCCGCCTGCTCCAAGGTTGCGGCAAATTTCATGGCATGGGCGGGCACTACCCGGTTATCCCCTTGGGCCGAGGAAATGAGAATCGGAGGATAGTTCTTCTTCGGATCCACATTGTGAAGCGGGGAGTAGCGGTATAAAAAGGGAAAATGTTCCGGGTTTTCCGCACTGCCGTACTCCGGCACCCAGTAGCGTCCGATGGTAAACTTGTGATAGCGGAGCATATCAATTACCGGTACGGAGGAGATCACGGCGCCGAAGAGATCCGGCCGCTGAATCATGGCCGCGGCAACCAGCAGGCCGCCGTTGCTCCGGCCATAAATCCCCAGCTTTTCAGCAGAGGTATAGCCGCTGTCAATCAGCCACTTGGCGCAGCCGATAAAATCGTCAAAGACATTCTGTTTCTTTTCCAGCATGCCGGCCTGGTGCCAGGGATCGCCGAATTCCCCGCCTCCCCGAAGATTGGCCACCGCATAAATTCCGTCATTTTCAAGCCAGGGAAGAATCCCCGGGTTGTACTGGGGCGTTAGAGAAATATTGAAGCCGCCATAGCCGTAAAGCAGGGTTCGGTGGGGTTTATCCAGGGAAAGGCCTTTTTTGCCGATCAGCACCATGGGGATTTGTGTACCGTCCCTGGAAGTCACATGGACTTGTCTGGTCTCGTAAGCTTCTTTATCAAAGAGGACTTTGGACTGACAGATTTCCGTAAGATCATCGACATCAAAGTGGTATTTGTAAATGGTTGTTGGGGACAAATAACCGGCCACACCGATATACATTTCCCGTTGATTCCGTTTCCCGCTTAGGCCCACAATGCTGGAATGGGGGGGGATTTCCACGGTTCCCCGAAATTCTCCCTTGATCGTGAAGGTTTCCAGGGTATGGGAACAATCCGTAAGATAGGTCAGCACGAAGCACTGATTGACCATACGGGCATCGTGGATAATGGAATGACCCTCGGGGATGATTTCCTGAAGGTCTCCGTTGGTGCCGTTAATGGAGACGCGAATGATCCGTTTTCGTCCCGCATCCAGATCCGTCAGAAAATAAAAATCCGTTCCGTTGTTGGAGATATAGCGGACTTCCGCTTCCCCTTCTTCGAACACCGGGCGAAAGCCCTTCCCGGGATTTTGAAGATCCTTTACATAAAAGCCGTTCTTCGGTGACGTTCCCCGACGAAGATTCAGGCAGAGAAAACGATAATCGTCGGTGATCAGCGGCTGAAAGCCCAGTTCCGGATCGCCGGGATCCTGATAGATTAACGGATCCTTGGTTTGGGGGGTTCCCAGTTGATGGTAATAGACCTTTGCGTTGTTTCCCTCGTCCTCCGGAGCCTGGGTGGTAGGGTCAGGAAAGCGGGTATAATAAAAGCCCTTGGAATCTCCGTCCCAGGCAATCGTTGTAAATTTTACCCAGGAGAGTACCTCGGCAAACTCCTCGGAAGTATCACTGTCGATAATTCGAATTTCCTGCCAGTCACTGCCCTGGCGGGACCTTGCATAGGCGACATATTTTCCGTCTTTACTGATAAAGTAATTACTAAGGGCCACGGTCTGGTCCTCGCTGAAACGGTTCGGATCAATCAGGGTTTTGGTTTTCAGGTCCCGGTCTTTTTTAACGTAAAGTTTCGGCTGATTGTCATTTTCCCTGGCTTTCAAAAAATACAGGGAACTTTGTATCCGCTCAGGGACATAATACTTGGTATAATGAAAGTGATTCTGCAGCTGAAATTGAAAATCTTCCCGTTTTTCGATTTGAGAAAAGTACTTCTCCGACCGACGTACCCGGTCCTTAAGCCATTCTTTCGTAGCATCAAGATCCATATCCTCCAGATACCGGTAAGGATCCGAAACCTTGGTGCCGTGCATCAGCTCTTCTGTTTCATGGGGGTTGGGCTCTTTCATAAGAATGATCACTCCAATTTATAAATTTTTAGGCTATGCATTTTTAATAAAATCGTTTTTTTCAAGCCAGGAGGAAAGATCCTCCGATAGATTATGATAGGTGAACTCCGTTAATTTTCCTTCGTATTTCTTTAAGGACTTCCGGTAGAGAGGGTCGTAGTAATCCAGCATTAAGGTTTCGATCAGATGTTCATAGTTTTGCTTCTCGACGTCCAGGGAAAGGGCTTCGATCTTATCCTTTCCAAGGATTTTTTTTAGGCGCTGGATCTTTTGAAGCAGGTCTTCCTCGGTTAGGGCATGGTTTTTTACATAATCCTCATGGATGGTTGTTACCCGGTTTTTCAGGGAAGTATTTACAAGAATGTGATAAGGGCTGTTGGTAAGTCCCCGGTATAACTCTTCGGGCACCGTGACCTTTCCGATCCGGCGGCTCTCCATTTCGACAAAACAGTAGCCTTCATTAATGGAGGACAGGGAAGAAAACATTCGGGATTCAAAAAGCTTTTGGGAAGGGGTGGTTCCGGGATACATCAGGTCTCCGAATACCGAACCGGCATTCTGGGCCAATCCTTCGAGATCCAGTACCGGGATTCCCTGAGCTTCCAAAAGATTTAAAATCCGGGTTTTCCCCACACCGGTATAACCATGGAGCATGTTAAAAGTCATGGTTTCACCAAAGACCTTCAGTTGTTCCCGTACATAAGCGCGGTAACGCTTGTATCCCCCTTCCAGCTTGACTACGGGATAGCCGAGGGACTCGAGATGTTTGACCAGGAGTCCGCTTCGCATACCCCCCCGATAGCAGTAAAACACCACTTGTTGATGATCTTTGGAAAAGACCTGGAGTTTCTGTTGCAAATCCGCTAATTTTTCATGACCGTATACCAGGGCAAGATTCTTCGCCCGGTCCGGATCCTTTTTATACAGGGTACCGACTTCTGCTCGTTCCTCATTGCTGAGGATCGGAAAATTCAAAGCTCCGAGGATATGATCCTCCTCAAATTCAATGGGACTTCGAAGGTCGATAATCTGAATATTTTTTTCGCTTAAGACTTCTTCAATGGAAATGGTTTTCATAAGGCACCTGCTTTTATTTTTATAGGATTCTAAATTGATAGTATTATTGTACCTTAGATAGAAGAAAAGTCAAAATTCGAAGACAAATTTTCAACTTTTACGTATATATCATTATAAGCGGAAGGAACAGAGATTATGGAGGGATGATCATGAAAAAAGTCTATGCAGGGAAATGGACCCTGGCGGTAACCTTTATTTTGTTGGGCGGAAGTATTCTTTGGAATATGTATGGGACTCCTAAAATTCCCATTGCTACTTTTTATCCTGTAGTATTGGTATTTTTAGGCTTGGAGTTGATTTTGAAGACCCTGATTCGACGGGAGGGAAAAGTATCCCTGGAAGGAGGTACCGTGGTACTGTTGATACTCATTATGATTCTGGTGAATGTTTTTTCTTTTTCTTTTCTGGGCCCGAATTCCGGAAGATTTTTTTCTCAGGATCAATCCCTGGAAGAATTTTTTGAAGAACTGACCCAGGGAAATGTGATGATCAATATTGACGGCTGGGAGAGCCCGAATACCAAGTATCAAATAGAAGAGGAATTTTCCCAAGCGGGGGTAGAGTCCATAGTATTGGATAATGCCTTTGGTGATGTGGATGTGGAGGTATGGCAGGAAGAGGAGATCAAGCTTATCATTGAGGTGGAGTCGAAAAACACGGATGAGGATTATGTGGAAGGGCTACAGGAGGAACTGCTGAGTGCGGAAATTTCAGAGGAGGGCCAGCTTACGTGGACGTCCAACAATCGCCGCTATCTGGACAGCTCCCGAATTGATAGTCTTCGTATGAACTACGAGGTGTTTATACCGGAAGATCTGGCGCTGTCATTCTTTGAGATTCGGAATGAGTTTGGGGATGTGGAAGCTAACGGGTTAAGCAATAAGCTCATTCTGAATAATCGACATGGAAACGTGGACCTTCAGGAAATCACGGGGGACCTGGAGGTGGAAAACGCCTTTGGGAATCTGGAATTAGAGTCCCTTGAAGGGGATGTGGTAATTCTTAACCGTCATGGAAATGTGACGATGGATAATGAAGATGAAATTCTGGAGGGACTTCAGATTACGAATGAGTTCGGGAATGTATCCGTGGCGCTTCACCGGGACCAGCAGGGGGATTTTGATCTTCATACAAGCTTTGGCAGTATCGATCAGAACCTGGGACTCAGTGAACGGGAGAATATGAATGAGGCCCGGGCTCAAGGAGCGCTCGGGGATGGAGAGGCAGCCTTAAGCGTTACCAATCGTCATGGAAATATTCGCATGACTCTGGAGGACTGATCCGAAGATTTCATTGAAAAACGAACCGGATAAGAAACCGAACCTGATAAGAAACCGAGCACCTGGAAAGACGCAGGTGCTTTTTTTGCTTTCCGCTGTTTCGGTGTTACAGGATTTAACCGGAAAATCACTTATGTTATAATGAGAGTTACTATAAAGTAGATGGTGATAAAAATGATGAAAAAAATGGAAATCGATAAGTATTTAAATAAAAACTTCGGGATAGCCTGTAACAAACAGCAGCAGGAAGCCATTAAGCATGTTAAAGGCCCGGCAATTGTCCTGGCTGTGGCAGGTTCCGGGAAAACCACGACCCTGGTTTCGAGGACCGCAAATTTAATTCTCAACCACGGGGTGGACCCGGAGGAAATTTATACCATGACCTTTTCCCGAGCCTCGGCCCGGGATATGGAGCGGCGCTTTCAGGACCTATTCGGAGAAAAAATTCCGGGACGTCCCAATTTTTCCACGATACACAGCTTTGCCTTCCGTATTGTGAAGTTTGTGTTTCAACAGAAAAAAAGAAGGCTTTCCATTCTCGAAGAGGAGAGCAAAAGTCCGAAGGAAAAATCCAAAACCGCGGTCTTAGGGGCCCTTTATCAAAAGTATAATCGGGAGTATCCCACGGAGGAAAAAATTGAAAATCTGGTCACAAAACTGAGCTTTGTGAAAAATCGCATGATCGGCTACCATGAGCTGAAGGATCATGACAAGGTTCTGGACATTCCCAACTTCGAAAAAATCTATAAGGATTATGAGACCTATAAGAAGCAGCGGGAGGTAATTGATTATGATGATATGCTGCTACTGGCGCTGAAGATCCTGCAAAACAGCAAGGATCTGCTGAATCGTTGCCGTAGGATCTACCCCTTTATACAGGTGGATGAGTTTCAGGATACCAGTCCCCTGCAGTTTGAGATCATTAAAACCCTGGCCTTTCCCGGGAACAATTTATTTGTGGTGGGGGATGATGATCAGGGGATTTATTCCTGGCGGGGTACGGATCCGAAAATCATGCTGGATTTCCCGAAGATCTACAAGGATGCCCAGGTGTATTTTATGGAAGAAAACTTTCGAAGCACCCCGGAGCTCGTGGCCCTGGCCAACACCTTAATTGCTGGAAATACCGAACGCTATGAAAAAAAGAGTTTCACAAAGAACCCTTCGGAACCGGGAATCACCAAAAGGGTCTACCGGGATGAGAAGGACCAGCTGGCAGGCATTTTAGAAGAATTACAGAGGGAAAAGGATCTTCGGCAGGTGGCCATTCTCTACCGAAACAATGTATCCGCCATACCGCTGATCAAGGCCTTACATAAAGGAGGCCTCCCCTTTTATATTCGGGATTACCGGAATAAATTCTTCAATCACTGGGTCATTCAGGATCTGAAGGCTTTTATGGCCGTGGCCGAAGATCCGGGAGACCTAAGGGCCTTTAATCGGATTTATTATAAAAATGACGCCTATCTTTCCAAAAAACTGATGTTTTATACTGAGGAAGTCCTTCGAAAACGAAGTAATATCACCAATATTTTTGAGGCGATGCTGACCTACCCGCATATGAAACGCTATCAGCGGACTCGTATTGACAAAATCCGGCGGGGGTTTCTCTCCCTCAGGGAAAAGTCCGGGGAAGCGATTATTGCCTTTATCGAACAGGAACTGGGCTACGGGAAATTTCTCGAAGGAAAATCGGATCACACCGGAGCTTCCATGGAAAACGGAAAAGGGATTCTCGATACGGTAAAAGCCCTTAGTGAAGAGGTGGAGGGAATTGGTGGATTTGATCAGGTCATGGAAGGATTCAAAGAGATTTTGGAGCAGGGGAAGAAAAACTTCGGCGCCGGTGTAACCTTAACCACGGTGCACTCTGCCAAGGGACTGGAATTTGATAAAGTCTATGTGATGGATTTGATGGACGAAGTATTTCCAGGAGCCGCCAGTCTTCAAAAGGCCAAAACCAGGAAGAATGATCCTTCCCTCGAAGAGGAGCGAAGACTCTTTTATGTAGCCGTAACCCGGGCAAAGTCCCGGCTGGTGCTTTCCACAATGGAAAGGCGCTATGGAGTGACCGTGTTTCCGTCCACTTTTCTGGCGGAAATTGAGACAAAGCTCAAAACCCGCAGCTGGAAAAATCAGTGGAAGAAAAAACTTTTCCAGGGAAAAGCGAAGAATCGGGGAACCTTAAAGGAATCCGAGCTTAGGGAGATGAAAGGATACATTTATCACAAAAAATTCGGCAGAGGAAAAATCACCAAAGTCTTGGAGGACGACCGAATTACCGTAGAATTTCAGGACTACGGGGAAAAGGTGCTGCATCTTCAGTATTTAATGGAACAGGACCTGATCACTTTTTAGTAAAGGGGTGGGATAATGGAATCAAAAACGATGAATTTAGCGAAGAAAAACGCAGTAGAGTTTTGGGAGTTCCCGGAACTAAGCGAACTGGATTTTATCCGGCACGGCTTCAGTACCCGTTACGGCGGCGTCAGTGACGGCCCCTATGCGTCCATGAACCTGGGTTTTTCCACGGGAGATGATCCGAAGAAGGTTGTCGAGAACTTTCGAATCTTTGCCGACGCCCTGGAGGTGGATTTCGACGGAATGGTGCTTTCCGATCAGGATCATGGCGTAAGGATTCGCCGGGTAAAAAAAGAGGACCGGGGAAAAGGCATTACCCGATCCAAAGATTATCAGGGAATTGACGGCCTGATCACAAAGGAGCCGGGAATTACCCTGATTACCCAGCATGCCGACTGTGTCCCTTTGTTTTTTGCGGACCCGGTACAAGGGGCTGTCGGTATGGCCCATGCAGGATGGCGGGGAACCTGGAGAGCGATGGCCAAAGAAATGGTTGGGGAAATGAAAAAGCATTTTGATACGGATCCCGGGGATCTGTATGTAGGAATCGGCCCTTCCATCGGACCCTGCTGCTTCGAAGTGGAAGACGACGTTCTAGCTAAGATGCGGGAACTTACGGATTGGAAAGAGGCCTTTGTGACCGATCAGGGAAAGGGAAAATACCGAATCAATCTCTGGCAGCTGAACCGCCGGATCTTACAGTCCGCCGGGGTTCGGACGGACCGGATTTTTGTTACGGATATCTGCACAAAATGCCATCCCGAGGCCTTTTTTACCCACCGGGTTCACGGCAGCCAGCGGGGCAGCCTTGCAGGGATGATCGCGATAAAAGAATAAACTGAAGCAAAAGACGGTTAAGTTTAAAAATAGTTTAAAAGTATGGATTCTAACCGAAAAAACGGGGTAATTATGGGAGTAAAGGAGGGGATGGGTTTGGAAAATTTGAAGCAGTCCGTGACGTCACTGAAAAAAGTGATTGAAGAGGCAGAGAATATCGTGTTTTTTGGGGGGGCCGGGACCTCGACAGAAAGCAATATCCCGGATTTTCGAAGCAAAGAACAGGGGCTTTACAGAAATGCCGGGGATGCGGATTATCCACCGGAGGTGATTCTCAGCCACTCGTTCTTTCAGCAGCATCCGGAGATTTTTTACCGGTACTATTGGGAAAACCTGGTCCATGAAAAGGCTGAGCCCAATCAAACCCACTACGCCCTGGCGACCTTGGAAAAAAGAGGGAAGCTCCAGGCTGTCATTACCCAAAATGTGGACGGCCTTCATCAAAAGGCGGGAAGTAAAAAGGTATACGAACTGCATGGAAGCATTTACCGGAATTACTGTATGGAATGCCATGAAGAATACGAGCTTTCAGACCTGCTGAAAGATCATGAAAATGTGCCGCACTGCAAAACCTGCGGCGGGATCATCCGTCCGGCGGTAACCCTATACGAAGAACCCTTAAACTTATCCGTCATTGAAGGCGCGATTTCCGCCATCGAAAGTGCGGAGGTACTGATTGTCGGAGGCACCTCCTTAGTGGTCTATCCTGCAGCGGGGTTTCTCGATTA
>JBEPWR010000021.1:0-11995 GCA_041642335.1 Eubacteriales bacterium | reverse complement strand
AGTTGACGGAAAGATTGAAGTAAAAAAAGTCTATGAAGTTCCGGCGAATGTGGACAATTCCACGGGAAATATTGTGTTCAGAGGCAAAGTTCTGGTCCGGGGGAATGTGAAGGCGGGCTTTAATATTGAGGCCGATGAAGACATTGAGGTGCAGGGGGTTGTGGAAGGATCCATCCTGAAGGCGGGAGGGGATATTCTGTTGAACCGGGGCGTTCAGGGAAACAATAATGCCCTTCTGACCGGAAAAAACATTGTGGCAAAATACATCGAAAACACCACGATCAAAGCCAAGGAGAATATTGAGGCGGAAGCCATTCTGCACAGTCATGTCCAGGCAAAAGGCTCCATTACGGTAGGGGGCAAAAAAGGTCTGATTGTGGGAGGCAGTGTCAAAGCGCAAAAGGAGATCCGGGCAAAGGTAATGGGTTCTCATATGGGTACGGTTACCAATGTTGAAGTGGGCCTGGACCCCGAGGACAAGGAATATTTTGACGCATTGGAGCGTACCATTGAAGAAATCGATAAAAACATTTTAAACCTGGAAAAGACCATTACCCTGCTTCGAAAACTGGAGGAGATGGATAAACTCACGGAAGATAAAGAGCTTATGCTGATCAAATCCTTGAAAACCATGGAATTTCTCAACAACAAAAAGACCAAGAGTGAGAGGGAAATCGAGGGTTTGCGCTTTAAAATCGCCAATGCCAATATGGGGAAGATCAGTGTATCCGGGACCATTTACCCCGGGGTCAGGGTTCGAATCCTCAATGCGGTCCGGCATATGTACGAGGAAATATCCAATGCTACGCTGTATCGGGAAGATGGAGAGATTACCGTCGGTCCCTATGAAAAGTAAACCATAAGGCGGCGGATGCCAAGGAGGGATTTGTATGTCTGTAAAGCCCATTGACAAGCAACTGATGTACCAAAACTCTATGCATGAAGCGAAAAACAAGCAAAACCAGCAGAACAAGCCCATGAATACCCACCATATGTTGGAAAATGAAGAAGCGAAACGGTTAAAGCGGGAAGAGAGCCGAATCCAAAAGGGGGAAGGGGCCAAGGGACAAAAGATTAAACGGGAAAGGCGGGACTCCCAGAAGGATTCCCGGAAAGACGAAGAAAAATCCAGGAAAAACCCTAAGGATAAGGGAAGCAAGCTCGATATCAGAATCTAATGAAGAACGAATGAGGTGTAGGCATTGGGAAATATTAACGAAGGAATTGCAACGGCACAGATTATTATGATGGCTCTGACCGCAGGATTAATTGTGATTGCTCTGGGGATTCTTCTGAAAAAAGGCAAAGAGGCCCCGGCAGACGGTAAGGAGCGGGGACAGGAAATTGTCCGGGTGGAAGAGCAGGGCCGGGAAGCCCTGAATGCGAAAAAGATTTACCGCATGGCCCGGGAACTCGAGGAGATTCAGGAAGAATTGATTCAATTGAAAAAGGAACAAAAGCAGATGAATCACCGGATGGCCTCCTATTTCAAAAAAACGGAAACAGAAGAAAAAGAAAAAGAGGAACCCTTTGATCAGGTGCTGAATTACAGCCTCTTCGCCCAGAAGAATGAAGAGGTGCTGGCCCGCTTTGAAAAAGGCATGGATCCCAGGGAAATTGCCCGGGAGCTGGACAAAAGTGTCCGGGAAGTGGATATGGTCATTAAACTGGCAAAGCAGAAAAAGTGAGGTGTCATGAATGGATCGAAAAGTTTGGTCAAGCCTGTTGATCGGCATCGCCCTGGGGATTTTTCTAACCGGAAGCCTTTATACCTATCTTCTTCAGGACCGGGAGACCGATCAGTCGGAGACCGGAGAGAATCAGCCCCAGGCAGTTGACCGGGAAGGCACCGATGACGGCACCGGTGATGAAAGCGGAAGCGAGGAAAAGGATTCCGGTGAAAAGCGGATGGACTCCCTTGCGATTGAAATTACGGAAGAGGATTCGGTGGAAGAGCTGGTCTATGACTTGATGGTGGAGGGGATTATTTCGTCCAAAGCCCAGCAAGCGGAGGTCTATGAGGTTCTGGTCTATGAGGGGCTGGATCCGGGGATTAGAGAAATTCCCCGCTATGCTTCAACCGGGGAGATTATCGACGCGCTTATAAACCCGTAAAAAACCGGTAGAAATTTATTGCTTAAATGCCCGATCTATGATAATATATTTTAGTGATAAAAAACACACACTTTAGGATTTTCTTAAGGGTGCCTGGAAACCGTTTTCAGGTCTTGGGAAAAGAGGATTAAAGTGGAGGAAAAACTGAGGAGGTGCAGATATGTCTGTAATATCAATGAAACAACTGTTAGAAGCCGGTGTGCATTTTGGACACCAGACAAGAAGATGGAACCCCAAAATGGCGGAGTACATTTTCACGGAAAGAAACGGAATCTACATTATTGACCTGCAAAAAACCGTAAAATTGGTGGAAGAGGCTTATAATGTAATTCGGGACCTAGCTGCCGACGGAAAGAAGATCCTTTTTGTCGGAACCAAAAAGCAGGCCCAGGAAGCTATCGCAAAGGAAGCTGAGCGATGCGAAATGTTCTACGTGAACCAACGGTGGTTAGGTGGAATGATGACCAACTACAAAACCATCAAAAAGCGAATTGACCGACTGCATGAACTGGAAAAAATGAGTGAAGACGGTACCTTCGATGTACTACCGAAAAAAGAGGTTACCCAACTTCGAAACGAGATGGACCGATTGGAAAAATTCTTAGGCGGGATCAAAGGAATCAACGGAGTGCCCGACGCGATTTTTGTCATTGACCCCAGAAAAGAACGAAATGCCATCAAGGAAGCCCATAAGCTTGGAATTCCTGTAATCGCAGTGGTGGATACCAATTGTGATCCCGATGATATTGACTATGTAATCCCCGGTAACGATGATGCAATTCGTGCCGTAAAACTTCTTACCGCAACCATGGCCAACGCCGTACTGGAAGGTAAGCAGGGAGAACAGATCGAAGAATAAAACAAAAATAAATAGTTTCGAACTCTAAAGGTAAGGGTATAAGGGAACTTCCCTTACATCCTTACCTTCAATAATATAAGGGAGGTTTTTATAATGAGTATCAGTGCTAAAATGGTAAAAGAATTACGTGAAAAAACCGCTGCCGGTATGATGGATTGTAAAAAAGCATTAACCGAAACCAACGGTGATATGGATAAAGCTGTAGAATATTTACGGGAAAAAGGTCTTTCAAAGGCTGCAAAAAAATCCGGTCGTCTGGCATCGGAAGGGCTAGTGGAATCCTATATCCACGGAGGACGAATCGGAGTACTTGTGGAAGTAAACTCCGAGACCGACTTTGTTGCGAAAAATGCGGAATTCCAAACCTTTGTAAAGGACATTGCAATGCACATTGCAGCAGAAAACCCGCTATATGTTAAGAAAGAGGAAGTACCGGAGGAAGTAATCCAAAAGGAAAAAGAATTCCTGACCAAGCAGGCCCTGGCGGAAGGAAAGCCGGAAAATATCGTGGAAAAAATGGTTTCCGGAAGAATCAGCAAGTACTATAACGAAATTTGCCTTCTGGAGCAGCCCTTTGTAAAGGATCCGGACAAAACCGTGGGAGATCTTTTAAATGAAAAGATTGCAAGAATCGGTGAAAACCTGAGCATTCGAAGATTTGCCCGATTTGAAGTAGGGGAAGGCTTAGAAAAGAAAGAAGAAAACTTCGCGGAAGAAGTGGCCAACCAGATCAATAAATAAACCAATATATTTGTAAATTCGAGGGAACACGAAAGTGTTCTCTTGATTTATATTAGAGACTAAGTTATAATTTTTTTTGAAATCGAATAAAAAATCCCAATAAAAAAAGGGATTTTCCACAAGGATATCGAAACAAATAGAATGGGGGAGTTTGATGAGCAAGCCAGTATACAAACGGGTGTTATTAAAGTTAAGCGGTGAGGCCTTAGCCGGAGAAAAAGGTTTTGGTATTGATACCGAAACCCTGGAGCGGATCGCAAAGGAGATCAAGGAAGTCAGCGATATGGGTGTGGAAATCGCCCTGGTCGTGGGCGCCGGAAACTTTTGGAGAGGCCGAAGCGGTAAAGGGATGGACCGGGCCACGGCGGACTATATGGGTATGACAGCCACGGTGATCAATGCCTTGGCCCTGCAGGATGCGCTGGAACACCAGGGAGCGGTATGCCGGGTGCAGACCGCAATCGAAATGCGCCAAATCGCCGAACCCTATATTCGACGGCGGGCCATACGCCATCTTGAGAAAAAACGGATCGTTATTTTCGCTGCCGGTACGGGAAATCCGTACTTTACCACGGATACCACTGCCGCCCTTAGAGCCGCGGAAATTGAAGCGGAAGTCATCCTGCTTGCGAAAAAAGTGGATGCGGTATATGACAAGGATCCCAACG
Organism: Eubacteriales bacterium; assembly: GCA_041642335.1. GTDB lineage: Bacteria > Bacillota > Clostridia > Peptostreptococcales > T1SED10-28 > Isachenkonia. The sequence goes on along the minus strand of JBEPWR010000021.1, from coordinate 7,612 downwards.
TCGAAAAGGACGCCAAGAAATTTGACACCTTAACTTATCTGGAAATCCTGAACCGGGAACTAAAGGTGATGGATACCACCGCAACATCGTTATGTATGGACAACAGCATTCCCATTAAAGTTTTTGGCCTAGAGGAACCGAACAATATCAAACGGGTAATTCTCGGAGAAAAAATCGGTACCTACATTTATTAAGGGAGGAAAGAAAATGGAAATGGAAGTTCACAAGGAAATGAAAAAGAGTATGGAAAAGACACTACAGGTTTTTAAGGAAGATCTAAACACCGTTCGCGCAGGCAGAGCAAACCCCTCAATGCTGGACAAAGTCAAGGTGGAGTATTACGGAACCTTCACGCCGCTGAACCAGATCGCGTCCGTTACGGCGCCGGAACCTCGGCTTATCAACATTCAGCCTTATGATGCCACGGCGCTGCAGGCCATTGAAAAAGCCATTATCTCCTCGGATTTAGGACTGAATCCCAGCAATGATGGAAAAGTGATACGAATCAATATCCCCCAGTTAACGGAAGAACGGCGTAAGGACCTGGTCAAGCTTGTGAAGAAGATGGCGGAGGAAGCAAAAGTTGCCATTCGAAATGAGCGGAGAGACGCCAATGATGAACTGAAGAAAATGGAAAAAAAGAGTGATATTACCGAGGATGATTTGAAAGAAGGATTGGACCAGGTTCAGGAAATTACCGATGAGTATATTGAGAAAATCGATAAACTGGTAGACCATAAAGAAGCGGAAATTATGGAAGTATAGAGATTAAACCCCCATTTTTGGGGGTTTAAAACAGTAAGGTGGGAAAACAGTGAAAGAGATACCAAGTCATATTGCCATCATTATGGATGGAAACGGCCGATGGGCCGAACAACGAAACAAAATGCGAGCCACCGGGCATCGCCAAGGGGTGGAAGCCCTTCGGGCGGTTCTTGAAAAGGCGGACAACCTGGGAATCAGACATCTGACCGTTTACGCTTTTTCCACGGAGAACTGGGCTCGACCCAAAGCTGAAATCAAAGCACTGATGCTGCTTTTACTCGAATATATCAAAAGTGAATCAAAAGCCCTGCACAAAAAAAATGTACGGATCACCACCATCGGGGATTTGTCCTCCTTTGACGGGAAAATCCAAAAGGAAATTCAGAAAGCGAAAGCGCTGACAAAGGACAACACCGGACTGAATTTTAATATTGCCTTAAATTACGGAGGCCGGGATGAAATTCGACGGGCGGTGGAAGGGATTCTTCAGGAAGAGAGACAAGGGAACCGGAAGGGGCTTACTGTTACGGAAGAAGAAATTGAAAAACATCTGGATACCCGGGACCTGCCGGATCCGGACCTGCTTATTCGAACCAGCGGAGAAATGCGGCTGAGCAATTATCTATTATGGCAGCTGGCCTATACGGAACTGGTATTTACCGATACCCTGTGGCCGGACTTTAACGGTGAGGACCTGGAAAGAGCCATTGACGAATATCAGAATCGAGATCGTCGCTTCGGTAAAATATAATCTTGGGGGGACAATATGTTAACGCGGATCATTAGTGCGGTTGTTGGAATACCTATATTAATCGGAATAATCACCCTGGGAGGGACACCACTGATCCTGGCCCTGGGCCTGGTAATGCTTCTCGGGCTGAGGGAATTTTATAATGCCCTTCATGAAAAGGAGATTTATCCGGTAAAGACCATCGGTTATCTGTTTATCCTTATTTTGGCGTTCAGCCTCTATATCGGTGAGGACTGGGCGGCCCCCGGGGTGTACGGAGCCTTTCTTCTGACAACCCTGGTGCTTCTGGTGACGGAAAAACGGAAAGTGCAGGATGGCATCTACACGCTGTATGGCATATTATATGTCCCGCTGTTGATGAGCTATATTCTCCGGGTGGATCAGATGGGAATACCCTATGTGATCTGGATTGTCTTTATTATCGCTTTTGCCACGGACACCTTCGCCTACTTTAGCGGACGATTCCTCGGAAAGCATAAACTCTGTCCCAGGGTCAGTCCGAAAAAAACCATTGAGGGCGCTGTGGGCGGAGTCGTGGGAACCGTGCTTGCCTGTGGTGTATTTGCCCGCTTTCTGATGCCCGACGCCTTTTATTCCTTAATGGTGCTCGGGGCTGTAGGATCGGTAGTTGCCCAGATGGGAGACCTGACCGCATCCATGGTGAAGCGGTGGACAGGAATTAAGGATTTCGGAAACCTGATGCCCGGCCACGGTGGAGCGTTGGACCGCTTCGACAGTATCATTTTTACCGCCCCCTTAGTGTATTATTACATAACGGTGGTGCTTTCATAAGGAGAAAACCATTACTGAACAAAATGACGATACAGAGGATATAAAGGATACAGAGGATATAAACGTTTGAATAAAAGAAAGGGTGGAGAAAATGAAAAACCTGGGTATTTTAGGGTCCACGGGATCCATCGGGAAACAGACCCTCGAGGTCGTTCGGAAAAATCCTGCGGATTATAAGGTGGCGGCCCTGGCGGTCATGGGAAATATCGAAGAGCTGAAGGCGCAGATTCTTGAATTTCAGCCGGCGATCGTGGCGGTGTTTGACCCGGTAAAGGCAAAGGCACTCAAAGAGGAGATCATTACGATCAAGGCCTCCGCCCCGAGAATCAAAAATCCTGAAAACCATCCCCGAAACGGCCTTTTCAAGGTTCAGGTGCTGGAGGGCATTGAAGGCTTAAATGCCATTGCCCAGGCCCCGGAGGTGGATTTGCTGGTAAATTCGGTGGTGGGAAGTGTCGGTCTGGTGCCTACGCTTAAAGCCATTGAGGCGGGCAAAAACATTGCCCTGGCCAATAAGGAAACCTTGGTGGTGGCCGGGGAACTGGTAATGAAAAAAGCCCGGGAACAGGGCATTCAAATTACGCCCATCGACAGCGAGCACTCTGCAGTCTTTCAGTGCCTGCAGGGAGAAAAAAAAGAAGGTATTGAAAAAATCATTTTAACCGCCTCCGGCGGTCCCTTTCGAACCTGGAAAAAAGAGGACATCGAACAGGCCACCTACCGCCAGGCGCTGAAGCATCCGAACTGGGCCATGGGCCGAAAGATCTCCATTGACTCGGCGACCATGATGAATAAAGGCCTTGAGGTGATTGAAGCCCGTTGGCTCTTTGACGTACCGGCGGAAAGAATTGAAACCGTTGTACATCCTGAGAGCATTGTGCATTCCATGGTGGAATACGTGGACAGTTCCGTGATTGCCGAGCTCGGAGTTCCCGATATGAAGGTGCCGATCCAATACGCGCTGTCCTATCCGGAACGAATCAGTGCGGACTATGAGAAACTGAGTCTGAGTAAAATTAAAAGCCTTACCTTTGAAGAACCGGACCGGGAGCGCTTTCCCTGCCTGCAGCTGGCCTATGACGCGCTGGAAATCGGGGGAACGATGCCTGCGGTGATGAACGGTGCCAATGAGGTCTTGGTAGAGGCCTATTTACAGGAAAAAATCAAATTTTATGATATCCCGAAATTTATCAAAGCGGCCATGGAGGCCCATCAGGCCTTCGATTACACCACGATGGAAGAAATTCTCGAGGTGGATCGCTGGGTTCGGGACTATGTTGGAACGACCCTATTGTAAGGAGGAGTAACTGTGATATTTACATTAATTTCCGCCGCCATTGTGCTCGGTATTCTGGTGATTGTCCATGAGCTTGGCCACTTTACGGTGGCAAAGGCTGTGGGCATCAAGGTCCAGGAGTTTTCCGTGGGCATGGGGCCAAAAATTTTTCAAGTGAAAAAAGGAGAGACGGACTACTCCCTAAGAGGGGTGCCCATCGGTGGGTACGTCAAGATGGAAGGGGAGGACGAAGCCTCCGACGATGAGCGAAGCTTCAGCAACAAACCGGTGATCAGCCGGATTGCGGTACTGGTTGCAGGTTCCTTTATGAACTTTTTACTGGCCATTATTGTACTGACGGGAATTTTTTATGCCGTCGGCGTCGTTACCACCGAGATCGCGGAAGTTCCGGAGGGAACACCGGCCTATGAGGCGGGGATCGAAGCGGGGGATAAAATTATTGCCATTGACGGGGAAAGTGCAAGAACCCCCAGTGCGGTACAGAACTACATCAATCTTTCTGAAGATGAAACCGTGGAGGTAACCGTTGAACGGGGAGATGAAACCTTGGAGCGAACGGTCTCCACAATGGAGGACGATCAGATTGACCGAAGAATCATCGGTGTGCAGTTTGATGTGGAACAGTCCCTCGGAAGCGCCATCTCTGGAAGCTTTCGGGAAACCAGAACCATAGTGGTGGAGATTTTCAACTTCTTCGGCCGAATCTTTACGGGAGAGGCCGATGTATCCGAGGAAGTGGCAGGACCGGTGGGGATTGTCAGCCTGGTGGGAGACGCCACCCGGGCAGGATTTTTAAACGTGGCCCTACTGACCGCCTTTATCAGCATCAATCTCGGGATTATGAACCTCCTTCCCATACCGGCCCTCGACGGCAGCCGGATCATGTTTTTGCTGCTGGAAGCGGTTCGTGGAAAACCCATTGACCCCGAAAAAGAGGGCATGGTCCACCTGGTGGGATTTGCCCTACTGATTTTTATTATGCTCCTGGTAACCTACCAGGATATTCTACGACTCTTTTAGGAAACGGGTGAGATAATGAGACGAAAAACCAAAAAGATTCAGTGCGGGCATCTTCATATCGGTGGAGATGCCCCGATTTCCATTCAATCCATGACCACCACCGATACCCGGGATGTTCAGGCGACGGTTCGGCAGATCCATGCCTTAGAGGAAGCCGGGTGCGATATTGTCCGGGTGGCGGTTCCTGATATGACTGCGGCCAAGGCCCTGGGAGCGATCAAGAAGGAAATTCATATTCCCCTGGTGGCGGATATTCATTTTGACTACCGACTGGCCCTGGAGGCCATTGACCAGGGCGTCGACAAACTGCGCTTAAATCCCGGAAACATCGGGGAGCGCAGTCGCGTGGAACAGGTGGTAAACAAAGCGAAGGAAAAAAATATTCCGATTCGAATCGGTGTAAATGCCGGCTCAATCAGCAAGGAAATTATTAATAAGCACGGCGGCATTAATGCCGACGCCATGGTGGACAGCGCCATGGAACATATAAAAATTCTGGAGGACATGGACTTTTACAATATCGTGGTCTCCTTAAAAGCCCATGATGTGGCCCTGACCCTGGAGGCCTATGAAAAAATCAGTGCCCTGGTGGATTATCCGCTGCATCTCGGCATTACCGAAGCGGGGACCCAGTGGGCGGGAACGATTAAATCCTCGGTGGGTATCGGGGCCATGCTTTTAAAAGGCCTTGGCGATACCCTCCGGGTATCCATTACCGGAGAGCCCACGGAGGAAATTAAAGTGGGCAAGGAAATTCTAAAGGCCACGGGCATTCGAAAAACCGGCCTGACGCTGATCTCCTGTCCCACCTGCGGACGGTGCAATATTGATCTGATCAACCTTGCCAACCGGGTGGAAAAAGCCCTGGAAAAAGTGGAAAAGCCCATCGAAGTGGCCATTATGGGGTGCGCCGTAAACGGTCCAGGAGAAGCGAAGGGTGCGGATATCGGCATTGCCGGAGGCAAAGGGTCGGCCCTGCTCTTTAGAAAAGGGGAAATTATTCGTAAAATTCCCGAGGCCGACATTGAACAGGAACTGCTGGAAGAAATCAGAAAACTGTAGCGGAGTCCATTCCGGCAGAAGCAATATGTTATCGAGATCGGGGGAGTCATAATTGGAAACCTATACATTACAGGATTTTTTTCAAAAGTTTCGGATCACCGGAGAGGAAAGCTATAAAAACTACCGGGTTCAAAAAGTGGTGATGCACCGGAAACTGCAGAAGATGGATCTTTATTTACGAAGTGACAGCATTCAACTGGAAGACAGTTTATATCTCTATCTTCATCAGTTAAAGGAAAAGCTGGAGCTGAAAAAGGATATCGAACTGCAGCTTCAGTACGACGGAGCTGAAAAAAACCTTGAAGAAATTTTAGAAGAGAACAAAGGGAACATCTTTTATATAATCAAACGGAACCTTCCTTTCTGCAAGGATCTGTTAAAGCCCGAGGGCCTTACCTACGAACTGAAGGATCACCGGCTGGCCATTAAAATTTCCGAAGCCTTAATTGCCGATAAGGCAAAACAGCGTAAGGTGCACCAGAAGATTCAGGATTTTTTCCAGGAAACCTTTAACCTTCATATCACCTGCGAAATTCTGTCACCGAAGGTGGAGTTTGATCTGTCGGATTATCATGAAACGATCAAAGTGGAGGAGGAAAGCCTGGCCAAGGAAATGGACCGAGTGGCACCGGTAAAGCCTGCAGCCAGCAAGAGTGGCGGCTCCGGAGGCCGCAGAGGGGGACCTGCCGGCAAAGGGGGCAATGTGATCCTTGGAAAATCCATTCCGCTGAATACGGAAATCATCAGACTCTCGGACCTTGAGGAGCGCCATGATAAGGTGACCATTGACGTGGAAGTGTTTGACTTTGAATACAAGGAACTTCGAAGCGGCAAAAAGGTCTATATTCTGCAGACCACGGACTTTACCAACTCCATTACCGTCAAGTTCTTTGAAGGAAAGAAAATGCCCGTACCGCCCGAGGAGGTCATCAAAAAAGGGGATACCCTCTGGATTCGGGGAGACATCGTCTTTGACAAATTCCTGAAGGAAAACGTGCTGATGGCCTGGGATATCAATGCGGTAAAGAAAGTCTTAAAGGGCGACGATGCGCCGAGAAAACGGGTGGAGCTTCACCTGCATACCCAGATGTCTTCCATGGACGGCATGACCAATATTTCGAGAATGATTAAGCGGGCCAAGGAATGGGGACATAAAGCGATTGCGGTAACCGATCACGGCGTGCTTCAGGCCTTTCCTGAAGCTATGGGCGCTGCAAAGGAACATGATATCAAAGTGATCTACGGCCTTGAGGGCTATGTGGTAAATGACAGCGAACCCCTGGTGGTAGGGCAAATGAGCCATACCTTCGACGAGGATTTTGTGGTCTTTGACTTAGAGACCACGGGGCTTTCCAGTAATAATGACGGCATTACCGAAGTTGCCGGTGTGAAGGTTCGAAAGGGCGAGATTATCGATACCTTCTCCACCCTGGTCAATCCCGAAAAAACCATTTCTCCGAAGATCACGGAAATCACGGGGATCACCAATGAAATGGTCCGGGATGCGCGGACCATTGATCAGGTACTGCCGGAGTTTATGGAATTTGCCGGGGGGAGCTGCCTGGTTGCCCATAACGCGGACTTTGATATGGGCTTTATTCGGGCAAAGGCGAAAAAGCTGAATATCCCGGTGGAAAACTCGGTGGCGGATACCCTAACCCTTTCAAGAGTCCTCTTAACGGACATTAAACGCCATAAACTGAATCAGGTGGCCAAACATCTGAATGTATCCCTGGAAAACCATCACCGGGCCCTGGACGATGCCAAGGCCACGGGAGAAATTTTCATCAAGCTGATGGAGATGATGAAGGAGCAGGGAATTCACACCCTGGGAGACATCAATGACCACCTGGGAAAAAAAGTGGATTTCAAAAAGAGCCGGTCCTATCATATTATTATTCTGGCAAAAAATATGGTCGGCCTGA
>JBEPWR010000020.1:8835-12128 GCA_041642335.1 Eubacteriales bacterium | reverse complement strand
TAAAGCTTTTGGTGCTTTCAGTTTTTCCTCGGTATCTTTAATCCGTAGATATACCGGAGTATCTCCTCTTTCTTTTCCTAATATCATTTTTACCCGATTAAAGGTTTCTTTATCATTTTTATGTTCCAGGGTAATGCAGATCTTTCTTGTTTTTAAGGTTTCCATGGATTTGATTTTATTGATCAGAATCTTCGGATCCTCGTCTTCTTTCACATCCAGGGTTCCTTTTACCAAAATGATCTGATCCTCCTCAATCAAGGATTGATATCGTTCATAGACATTCGGAAAAATTACACATTCCAAGTCTCCATATAAATCCTCCAGGCGGATAAAGGCCATCATATTATTATTTCGCGTCATTTTCGTGGATTTTTCCGCCACCAGTCCTCCGACAATTACCGGCTGTTTATCTCGAAAAACCGGTGTGTTTTCCCCTTCTTTCACGCCTTCTTTAAGCTCCGAGCTGTTGGTAGTGATATAGTCTTTTAAAATATTCTCGTATTCTGCCAGTGGATGCCCCGTAATGTAAAGCCCTACGGTTTCTTTTTCCATCGCCAGTTTCTTTTTTTCGTTAAATTCCTTTAGCTCCGGTAAACGAATACTGGGCATGGAGAGACTGTCGGCACCTCCCAGGTCAAACAAGCCGATTTGCCCGTCCACATTTTTTTTCTTCGCTTTGGATACACTATCCAATACACTTTCATGAATGGACATCAACTGGGCTCTATTCGCATCAAATCCATCGAAGGCCCCGCACTTGATCAGGCTCTCCACCGCCCGTTTATTTAAATCCTTTGAGGGGACTTTTTGACAAAAATCGTTGAAATCCTTATAATCCCCTTTTTCCTTTCGAACTTGTACAATGGAATCGATCATGGAAACGCCGACGTTCTTTACCGCCGCCATACCGAATCGGATTTTTCCGTCCTCCACGGTAAATTTCGAATAACTTTTGTTGATATTCGGAGGAAGAATCTCAATGTCCATTTTTTTTGCATCATGAATATACTGGGCCACCTTTGAAGTATCTCCCATAATGCTGGTCATTAGCGCCGCCATAAATTCCACAGGATAATAATACTTTAAATAAGCGGTTTGGTAAGCCAGTACCGCATAGGCTGCGGCATGGGATTTGTTAAAGGCGTATTTGGCAAAATCGATCATTTCATCATAGATCCTGTTTGCCGCTTCCTTGGGGATTCCGTTTCGAATGCAACCCTGAATTTCCACGTTTCCGCTTTCATCTTCTTTTCCATGGATAAAGTATTTTCGTTCTTTTTCCATAACGTCCATTTTCTTTTTTCCCATGGCTCGTCGAACAATGTCACTTCGACCGAAACTGTAGCCCGCCAGCTCTCTTACCACCTGCATAACCTGCTCCTGATAGACCATACAGCCATAGGTTACGTCCAAAATCGGTTTTAGGGACTCATGGGTATAGGCTACCTTCGAAGGATCTTTTTTCGAGGAAATGTACCTTGGAATGGATTCCATCGGACCCGGGCGAAAAAGCGAGATTCCCGCAACAACATCCTCAAAGGAATCGGGTTTCAGCTCTTTCATAAAGGAAATCATCCCGGTACTCTCTAGCTGAAAAACCCCAAGGGTTTCTCCTTTACTGATCAGCTGATAGACATTGGCATCATCATAGTCTCCCTTGGAAAAATCAATTTTCACTCCATGAATGGCTTCCACATTGTCCATGGCATTTCGTATAACCGTCAACGTTCGAAGCCCGAGGAAGTCCATTTTTAACAGTCCCAGTTCCTCTAAAGTTCCCATGGTAAACTGGGTGGATACACTGTCATTGTGCATATACAGCGGTACGTATTCATCCACCGCTTTTTTTGCGATCACAACTCCGGCAGCATGGGTCGAAGCGTGTCTCGGCAATCCTTCCACCCTTCTTGCCATTTGTATAAGATAATCCGCCTGTCCATCCTCTTTCATAATCTCTTTTAACTTCGGATTGATTTTTAAGGCTTTATCAATGGTCATACCGATGGCAAAAGGAATTTCCTTCGCAATACGATCCACTTGAACATAGGGCATATCAACTACCCGGCCCACATCCCGGATCGCCGCTCTTGCCGCCATGGTTCCGAAGGTAATGATCTGCGCCACTTTCTCCGAACCGTATTTGGCTTTTACATAATCGATGACTTCTTCCCGTCGCTCATAGCAAAAGTCAATATCAATATCCGGCATGGATACCCGCTCCGGATTGAGAAACCGCTCAAAGATCAATTGATATTTGATCGGATCGATATCGGTAATCTCCAGGGTGTAGGCCACAATACTACCGGCGGCACTACCCCGGCCGGGGCCTACGGCAATATTCTGTTCCTTGGCATAACGGATAAAGTCCCAAACTATCAAAAAGTATTCTACATAACCCATACTCTTGATCGTATCAAGTTCGTATTGTAGTCGATCAACCATTTCTTTAGTCGGCTCATCGTATCGTCGATAGAGTCCCTCGGTACACAACTTTTCTAAGTATTCATATACGGTATACCCTTCCGGCACTGCATAATCGGGAAGATGCATCGCATTAAAATCGAATTCCACATTGCAGCGCTCTGCAATCTTCACGGTATTTTCCAAAGCTTCCGGAACATGGGAGAAAAGATTTTCCATCTCTTCCGGTGATTTTAGATAAAACTCACTGTTGGGAAATTTCATCCGCTGGGTGTCCTGTTGGATTTTTCCCGTTTGAATACATAAGAGAATATCATGGGGTTCATGGTCCTCTTGGTCTATATAATGCAGATCATTAGTGGCAACCAGAGGAATCCCCAGTTTTTTGCTCATCTGAATAAACTCGTGGTTTACAATCTTTTGCTCCTTGATCTGATGATCCTGAAGCTCCAAATAAAAATGCTCGGGCCCGAAAATTTCCTGAAGCTTTACGGCTAATTTCTCCGCATTTTCATGTTCACCGTTTAGGATCATCTGCTGAATATCTCCGGCTAAACAGGCACTCAGACAAATAAGCCCCTCTTTGTGTTTTTCCAGGGTCTCATAATCTATTCTCGGCTTATAGTAAAACCCTTCCAGAAATCCTTTTGATACCAGCTTAATCAAATTCTGATAGCCGGTTTCATTTTCTGCCAGTAGGACAAGATGGCCCTGATTTTTATCTTTAACCGGGTCCTTGTCCTGCATTGTCCGTCTCGCCGTATATACTTCGCACCCGATAATGGGTTTTATCCCTTTTTCTTTCGCTTTTTTATAAAACTCCACCACGCCGAACATGGAACCATGGTCGGTAATGGCAATACTATCCATGC
>JBEPWR010000020.1:0-8825 GCA_041642335.1 Eubacteriales bacterium | reverse complement strand
TGCCTTGACCTGATCCATTAAGCGGTCAATGGTGGTAAAACCATCAAGCAGACTGTATTCCGTATGGACATGCAGGTGGGCAAATTTTTGCTGATTCATCTTTTACACCTCAAATTCTATTGGTCTATAAAATTTATTATATCATAAATAGCCCTTCCTTTTTTGCATCCTCAATACCGAATTCCATCAAAAAAGCCCTGGGACTGAAAATCCCAGAGCTTGCAAGTTTTTTCGGTTATAAAATCATGGCTCCAATGATTGCGAAAATCATAATTGGAATATTGTAGTGTATAAAGGTCGGTACACAGGTGTCCCAGATATGATCGTGCTGACCGTCAACGCTAAGTCCGGCTGAAGGTCCAAGTGTACTATCAGAAGCCGGGGATCCTGCATCACCCAGTGCTGCCGCAGAACCGATTAATAACACCGTCGCCATCGGACTGAATCCTAACTCCATGGCCAGCGGAACATAGATTGCTGCGATAATTGGAATCGTTCCAAAAGAAGTTCCGATTCCCATGGTAATTAAAAGCCCAATAGTAACCATTCCTGTCGCTGCGATCAATTGATTATCTCCAATCACGCCGCTAACGGAATCCACTAAGGTCTCTACCCCTCCGGTGGCTCGAATAACGTCTCCATAACCTGAGGCTACCAGCATTACGAAGGCGATAAAGCCCATCATTCCGATACCACTTTTTACCATATCGTCGATACCGGTCCATTTAATGGCTCCTCCGACAAGCATAATCGCAAGTCCCAGAATTGCCCCTAAGGCCAGAGATCCTACGGTTAACTGTACAACCAGGGCCGCTAATGCGCCGACTACTGTCACCGCATGGTACTTATTAAAGACCACTTCATCTTCTTCTTTAGCCTGCTGAGCATATTCCATGTCTGTCTCTTCTATAGGCCTGTATTCCCGAGGTTTTCGATAGGTAAACAGGACCGCAATAAAAAGACCTACCACCATGGCCAAACCGGGGATCCACATAACATGCCAAATCTCGCCTTCCACAAGCTCTAATCCACTGGCTGCCATCTCATCCCGGATAATGTTGTGAAAAATAAGTCCGAAACCGGCGGGAATTGCGACGTAAGGAGCTTTAAGTCCAAAGGTCAGGGCGGAAGCCACCGCTCTTCTGTCTATTTTCAGTTTATTCATCACCATAATTAACGGGGGAATTAAAATCGGGATAAAAGCTATATGCACCGGAATTAAGTTCTGAGAAAAAATACTGATAAAAGCGATGATAAATACTAAAGACTTTCCGCTTCCTTTGATGTTTTTCGATAATTTTTGGGTAATAATCGTTGCTGCACCGGTTTTATGAATCGCCGCAGCCAAGGCACCCAGTAAGATATAGTTCAGGGCGGTTTCGGCATTTCCACCCATACCACCAATCAGGGTTTCCATGGTCTCCATGAGCGGCATATTCGCCATAAGTCCACCGGCTACCGCAGCAAGAATTAATGCAAGTAATACATTGAGTTTTAATAAGGACAATACCACCATAACAATAACTGAAATAACTACAGGGTTTGTTAACATCTTCTCACTCCTTTTTGATTTATTAGAATATTATTGCTTATTTAAATATTATAATATCACACCGTCGTTAATGCGTCTATAAAGAACATTGAAACTCAAAATTGACATAGGACCTCATAAAAAAACTCCCGGAAATTAACCGGGAGCATTTTAAAATTATATTATTGATTTTTCTTTGTATAGTGAAATCCCTTTAGATGCTTAAATCGCCAATCGCCTTTTCTACTCTCTGTAAAATCTTCTCATTATCAATCAGCCCGGAGGTGATATTGATATCCTTATATAAAATCCGGTCTTCCTTAAGCGGTGCAAGCTCCGCCCGAATCGTATCATAAACCGGTTTTGTTCCAAGTCCCATTTCTTTATGCTCCTGGAATTCAATTCCCTGGGCTGCTGCCATTAATTCTATTCCCAGCACTCTGGAACTGTTATACACAATATCTCGAGCTTTTCTCGCAGCAATGGTTCCCATACTTACGTGGTCCTCCTGATTTGCTGATGAGGGAATGGAATCCACACTGGCGGGATGGGCCAGGACTTTATTTTCTGACACAAGGGCTGCTGCGGAGTATTGTGCGATCATAAATCCGGAATGCAGTCCGCCTTTTTCCGTTAAAAATGCGGGAAGACCGCTAAGCTGGGGGTTGACCAGTCGTTCGATCCTGCGTTCCGCGGCATTGGCTACTTCCGCCATGGCAATTCCCAAGTAATCAAAGGTTAAGGCCATCGGTTGTCCGTGAAAATTCCCACCGGAAATGACATGATCCTCTTCCGTAAAAATTACCGGGTTATCCGTTACGGAATTCATTTCGATTTCCACTTTTTCCAACACATAACGTAGGGTATCCTTTGTAGCACCATGAATCTGAGGGATACAACGAAGACTATAAGCGTCCTGTACCCGAATTTCCCCCTGTCTGGTGGTCAACTTGCTTTGATCCAATAACCTTCTCAAGTTCGCCGCCGTATTAATTTGCCCGGCGTGTGGCCGTACCGCATGGAGTTTCGGATCAAAGGCATCGGTAATACCGTTCAGCGCTTCAATCGTTAATGCCGAAGAAATATCCGACATTTTTGCCAGAACAATGGCTTTGTGAAGCGTCAAGGCCCCAACAGAAGTCATCGCCTGGGTTCCGTTAATAAGTCCCAGTCCCTCTTTCGCCGTAAGAACAATCGGCTCGATCCCCGCTTGGATCATCGCATCTTTTCCGGCCATTCTTTTTCCCTTATAAATCGCTTCCCCTTCTCCAATCATCACCAATACCATATGGGATAAGGGGGCTAAGTCTCCACTGGCACCTAAAGACCCTTTTTCCGGAATAATCGGATGAACGCCTTTGTTTAACATCTCGATTAAGGTTTCAATGGTTTTTATCCGAACCCCGGAGAAGCCCTTTGCCAGCGCATTTGCCCGAAGCAGCATAATTCCTCGGGACTCTTCCTCTGAGAATGGATTCCCTACACCGCAGGAGTGGCTGACAATTAAGTTTCGTTGCAACTCCTCGGTTTCCTCTTTGGAAATCGCCACATCACTGAATTTCCCAAAACCGGTAGTAATTCCATAAGCTACCCGCTCCTCCTCTACATACCGCTCTACCAAATCTCTGGACTCCTGAATTTTTCCTTTGGCTTCCTCGGCTAAGGAAACCGGTTGGCGGTGCACTGCCACATCAATAAATCGTTGCAGGTTCAAGGTGTTTCCGTCAATTTTTATCATAATGCGCCTCCTTAATAACTGTTTTCTTTTATCCTATCGATCCTCCGTCGCTAAACCGTCTAATCTTTTTAAGATATCAATTTCATAACATCCATGGATTTTCTCCAGGTTGTCCATGCCCTTCTTACAATACCAGGAAAGACTGTTCGGCAAGCTGTCCTGCAGGGTTTTCGGAACCTGCTTTCGTTCCGTCATTTCTCGCTTAATCGCACTTTTGATTCGGTAAATGATTCCCAATTCATAGGGGCTTTGAATTTTCTCACTGTATTTATCCCCGCGGGTAAGGCATTCCTGGGCTTTCCGGTAATCCCCTTCACGAAAATAAATCAGCGCCATAAAACCTTCCGCTGTGGACCTTCCCCAAACCACATCATATTTCCCGTAAAGCCTCAGTCCTTCCTTGAAATACTCCTTCGCCCGGATAAAGTCCCCTCCGTCGAAGGCGGCCTGTCCGGCTTTGGTATAAAACATATTCAGACTCCGGCTGATTTTATGGTCCTTACAGATCTTGATGGCTTCATCGTAATACTTCAATCCTTCAAAAAACTTCATTTGGGCTCTTCGAACTTCTCCCAGATAGTTATAGCCGGCAGCAATGTTCAGTAGATACTTTTCCTTGGATTTTGATATTTGGCCGAATAAACGTATGGAATAACGAAGGGTTTCATCCGCCTGTTCATAAGCCCCGATCATGAGGTAATACACTCCCTGCAAGCGGTAAAAAACCGCTTCTTCTTTGGGATAATCAATGATTTTCAAGAGCTCCATACCCTTTTTTAAATTTTTCTTCATCCCGTCGATATCATGAATCTGGATCCCATGATAAATTTTTTGCTTATATCCTTTTACCGCATTCCGGTAATCCTTATGATCCAAGGCTACCCCAATCATCTTATCGATATGCTCCAAGCCGATGGCATAAGATCCTTCCCAGATCAAATATCGTCCTTTAATATAGTGAAAGTACATCTCTTCCTTCGCAAAATCTCGCCTCTTCCGATCTGTCTCCTTCGCCTTGGAAAGATAATATTCAATATCTTTCATGGCCTTATTCATCTGTTTTTTGGATAGATAAAATTGGCTTAAATCCTCTCCGGTGTATTGGTCCAATACCGGGAACAATTCGTGAGTGAAATCCACATACTGATTCAGATTTTTAATGCTGTACTGCAAGGTTTTTTCATATTCTCCGGCGCGGTAAAAGTGATAAATCAGTTTCGAGTATAAAAGCAAATCCTGTATCCCATGACTTAATTGTTTTTCCAGGTTTTTCGCAATGCGGGTATGCAGGATCTTACGTTTCCCTTTTCCCTGTCGCAAATAACAAAACTCCCGCAATTTCTGATGGGTAAATTGGTACTGGATGCTCTCCTCATCTTCATCCTCTTCGAGAATTCCTTCCCGGGCCAGGGCTTCCAGGTGATTTATCAGCTCCAACTCATCCCAGCCGGTTAAGTTCTTTAAGCCTTCAAAGTTGACTTTGTCAAAGAAAATCGAGGCCATGTCCGCCACTTCCTCTTCTTTTTTTGAAAGACTTCGAAAGCGGGTTTTTAACAGATCTTCGATCTTTGGCGTAAATTCTCCCATATCCTGATGGTTTTTAAGGGCGTGCAGATATTCCACAATGAAAAAAGGGTTTCCTTCTGTTTCCCGGTAGATTTCCCTTTTCACTTTTCCGCTCTCACCTAAGGAGGGAACTTTGGAATCCTTCTTAGGCTGAGATTTATAAAAATCCTCATAGGCCTTCATAAAAGATAGGGTTTCTTCCTTGGTAAAGCGCTTTAAGGCAATTTTTTCCAACCGGCTCTCTTTACTTATTCGGGACAGGAAAAATTTCACATTCCGGTTTTCTCCGTTTCTTAAGGTTCCCAGGAATTGCAGTTTGCCGGAATCTATTTTAAGCAATAGGTTTTCCAAAAGCCGCAGACTTTTTTCATCCATCCACTGCAGGTCTTCAAAAACCAGTAAAACATCTCTGCTATTCAATACCCTGAGAAAAATCTCCACAATTGCCTCTTCCAGTAATTGATCCTGTAATTTTCCTTTCCCGTAAAAATCACGCTGAAGTTTATCATCCTCTAAAGCAAAATGAGGAAAAGCACTGGCGGTTACAGTACTCCAGGGCTTTGGCAGATGAATTTTTTCCTTTCTAAGAATCGGCAACAGTTTTGAAATGATGGCATTCCACGGTTTTAGAATATAGTTTTCCTCTGCATCATAACAATTTGCCGAGAGTACCGTCCGATTTTCCCTATGGGTCTCCTTTAGAAGTTTTTCTTTTAAGCTGGTCTTGCCGATTCCCGCTTCCCCTTGAATAATCAGTACATTTTTCCCCTGATGCATTTCGGGATCTTTTAATAAGCGTTTCCCCCTCAGAAGTTCTTCTTTTCGGCCGAAGAAGGGGTTTCTTTCTTCCTGAAACTCCGAAACAGTCTTTTTACGATCTGTTTGCAAAATCTCCTGATAGATTGCTTTTGTTTTTTGGTCCGGTTCTATGCCCAGTTCTTCGTACAGACATTGCTGAAGCTTTTGATACACCTCCAAAGCCTTTGAGCTGAGACCCAGAGACTGATAAACCTCCATAAGCTTTCGGTGCCCCCGTTCATCAAACTCATCCTCCCGGATTACCTTCTTGCAATCCTTTTCTCCCTGAATATAGTTTCCATTTATTATTGCCTCATCAATTTTTTCGTAGGACTTTTCAATATACAGGTTTCGATAAAACCCCTGTTGCTGATCCACCCACTGGGCAAATCCTTCTTCTCCTTTAACATAAAATCCTTTTAAAAACTCGCCCCGATACACTTCCAATATTTTATCCGGTTGCTTTTGAACCGCTTGGATGTCACTCTCAATTTCCACTTCCTGATTGATCATCACCATGGATTTTTTCGGTGAATGGATTATTTCCAGTCCAAGGGCTTTTCGAGTTTTATACATGGCATTTCTCAAATTTTTCTTGGCTACCTCTTCATTACTCTCTCCCCAAAAAAGGCTTACCAGTTCTTCACGGGTTCCCTGGTTTTGTACTAATAAATAATAAAACAGGGCTTCCGCTTTGCGATAGGGGAAATAAATTTTTTCGCCATTTTTAAAAACTCCGGGAGTGCCAAACAAGTTTACTGTAATTTTATCCATAATATTTCGCTCCCTCTCTTTGCCTACTCTTCCGGAATTAATCCAGTGCAACCTTATAAAAAAATTTCAAACTTTTATTACTGCGTTGCCCTTATATTATATCTTATTCTATTTCCTTCGTAAAACAAAAATTCGGAGTAGAAAATCTACTCCGAATTCATCTGCAACTTTTAAAGCTGTAGTATTTATATTTTACTCGCTACTACGCAGCCTTCTTACTCCGCTTCCATGAATGGATATCGATAATCCTTCGGAGCTGCATAGGTCTCCTTAATGGAACGTGCCGACATCCAACGCTGCATATTGATTTTGCTGCCGGCCTTATCATTCGTACCCGACGCTCTTGCTCCTCCAAAGGGTTGCTGGTTGACAATGGAGCCGGTAGGTTTGTCATTAATATAAAAATTTCCGGCCGCCTGCTGCAGCACCTTTTGAGCTTTAATTACCGCATCACGGTCCTTTGCAAATATGCTTCCCGTAAGACCATAGTCCGTGGCTTGATCACATTCCTGAAGAATTTCATCATATTTTTCATCTTCGTATACGTAAATGGTAATCACCGGACCGAAAATTTCTTCCACCATGGTTTTAAATCGGGGATTTTGAGCTTCTATAATGGTCGGATCTACAAAATAACCTTTTGAATCATCGTAGGTTCCTCCCAAAAGAATCTCAGCTTCCTCGGATTCTTTGGCATAGTCAATATAGGAAGTGATCTTTTTAAACGCTTCCTGATCAATGACCGGATTGATAAAGTTGGTAAAATCCTCCGTCGTTCCTACTTTCAGCTCCTTGGTCAGGGCAATAAAGGCTTCCTTGATTTCCGGCCATAAGCTTTTTGGAATATAGGCTCTGGATGCTGCGGAACACTTTTGTCCCTGATACTCAAAGGCGCCTCGAAGCAAAGCAGCGGGGATCGGTGTTATATCCGCTGAAGGATGCACCACTACGAAATCCTTTCCACCGGTTTCTCCCACAATTCTCGGATAGTTCCGGTACCCGGAGATATTTTCCCCGATGGTTTTCCACATATAGCGGAAGGTTTTTGTTGATCCGGTAAAGTGGACGCCCGCCAGATCTTTATGGGGTAGGACCTTCGCACCGATTTCTGAACCGGAGCCCGGGAGGAAGTTGATGACGCCCTTGGGCAGTCCCGCCTCCTCTAGGATTTTCATAAAGAAATAAGCGGAATAAACAGCAGACGAAGCGGGTTTCCATAGAACGGTATTTCCAGCCATTGCCGGTGCCGTAGGCAGGTTTCCGGCTATAGCCGTAAAATTAAAGGGCGTTACGGCAAATACGAAACCGTCTAAGGGCCTGTATTCCATACGGTTCCAGGTGTTTTCCGGTGAATGGGGCTGTTCTCTCATAATCTCCGACATAAAATATACATTGAATCGTAAAAAGTCGATTAACTCACAGGCTGCATCAATTTCCGCCTGATGAATATTTTTCCCCTGACCAAGCATCGTAGCGGCGTTAATTGTTGAACGGTAAGGTCCTGCGACTAGGTCCGCTGCTTTTAAAAATATGGCGGCCCGTTCCTCCCAGGGCATATGGGCCCATTTTTCCTTGGCCTTATTGGAAGCTTCAATCGCTTTTTCCACTTCTTCCCCTCCGGCCTTATGATACTTTGCCAACAGAAGATTATGGTCTTCCGGAGAAGTTCTTTTTCCCATATTTCCGGTTTGAATCTCCTTTCCGTCGACAATTACCGGAATTTCAGTAACCGCTTGCTTCAGTTCCTGCAGTTTCTTTTTTACTTCTTTTTTTTCCGGACTCCCGTCCCGATAGGAAAGCGTAGGTTCGTTTTGAGGCTTTTCAATCATAAAATAGGCATTGGACACACGTAACAACCTCCTTGATATTCTTTTGTTTTTTGCTTCAATATTCTGTTTACCCTAAAAATTCTGAATTAAAACCTTTATTTGTATACACAGGGACTGTGTTCCTTATCATAAACCAGTTTGCCCTCTTTAATTACTTTTTCCACGGTGCTGACGCCGATATGATAGGGAATGAATTTATAAGAATCAAATTCCAGTAAAATCATATCCGCTTTTTTCCCCACATCGATACTGCCAATGCTATCGGCTCGATCCAGGGCTGCTGCTCCGTTAATGGTAAGGGCCGTAATGGCTTCTTCGGGAGAAATATTCATATACAGTGTTGCCAGGGAAAATATTAACGGTATCGACTCGGAAAAACAACTTCCGGGATTCAAGTCTGTTGCTAAGGCTACCGCAGATCCTCGATCGATCATCTCCCGTGCCCGAGCATATTCTTCTTTAAGACTGAAGGCCGTCCCCGGCAAAATGGTAGCAACCACATTCTTCTTCGCCATCGCCTCAATGCCTTCATCGGAGGCTTGCAGTAAATGATCTGCGGATACCGCTTCCAACTCCGCCGCCAGTTCCG
>JBEPWR010000019.1:0-12625 GCA_041642335.1 Eubacteriales bacterium | reverse complement strand
ATCTTTCATTGTACCCTAGACTCGAGAAATATATGTGCCTGTTCTAGTATCAACCTTTACTACATCTCCTTCATTAATGAAAAGTGGTACTTGAATCGTCGCCCCCGTCTCCAGGGTAGCACTTTTGGTAACGTTAGAAGCTGTATCTCCTTTTACGCCGGGTTCTGTTTCAGTAACGGTAAGCTCAACAAAATTCGGGGCTTCAACTTGAAAGACTTTTCCTTGGTAAAACTTTACATTAGCGCTGTCATTCTCTTTTAAGAATTTGATAGCATCTTCAACATCTTCTTCTGTTAAAGGAATCTGTTCATAAGTTTCATTATCCATAAAATAATACAAGTCACCATCACTGTATAAGAATTGCATTTCTTTGGATTCAATATGTGCCCGTGGATACTTATCATTTGGATTAAAGGCTTCTTCTTTTGTAGCTCCGGTTATCAAATTCTTATACTTTGTTCGAACAAAGGCAGCTCCTTTACCCGGTTTAACATGCTGAAAATCAAGAACTACATAGGGTTCTCCGTTCATTTCAAAGGTTACACCTTTTCGAAATTCTCCTGCTGATATCATGTTGTATACCTCCATTGATTTATTATTTGTTTTTTTGGTTTATTATTAATAGCTATTTAGAATTTATATCCTTGAAATGTTTAGATTAACAAGGGATTTCTATCAATTCTTTCGGAGTATTAGAAAGCACTTTAAAACCGTCTTTCGTTACCACTAATAAGTCTTCGATCCGGACTCCTCCAAATTCAGGAATATATACTCCTGGTTCAATGGTAATAACCATACCTGGCTCCATAGGTTTTTCTCCTAATTGATTTACATGGGGAAGTTCATGCACTTCAAGCCCTACCCCGTGTCCTAAACCATGACCGAAGTATTTGCCATAGCCTTTATTTTTTATGATTTCTCGAGCACTTTCGTCTAATTCCTTTCCGGTTTTACCGGGTTTAACGGCTTCCAGGGCTGTTACCTGGGCTTGTAAAACCGTATCGTATATTTCTCTTTGTTTTTCGCTTGCCTGGCCTAAAACAAAGGATCGGGTCATATCAGAACAATACCCTTGGTAAACACAACCAAAGTCAATCGTTACCATATCTCCTTTTTCCAAGGTTTTTTCAGAAGCCACACCATGAGGCAGAGCAGAACGATAGCCGGAGGCAACAATGGTATCAAAGCTTACTTTCGATGCTCCAAGATTTTTCATGAAATATTCTAAGTCTAAGGCTATATCAATTTCTCTAATGCCCGGCTGAATTTTTCGTATAATATGTTCATAAGCTTTGTCGGCAATTGCTGCAGCCTTTTGTATCTTGTCGACTTCTTCGAGACTTTTCACAGAACGCAGTTCCACTAGAGCTCTTTTCAATGGAACAAGTTTTGAATTTTCTAATTTTTCATCGAAATTTAGAAATTGCTCATAAGTAATGTAGTCATCCTCAATCCCCAGAGTTTTAAAATCATAATCTTTTAAAATATCGGTCACTGGGTTATCTCTACTGATTTCCACAATTTCATAGCCATCAGTTTCTTTTTGTGCTTGTCCTATGTATCGAAAATCTGTCATAAATAGTTGAACATTTTCGGATATTAAAACATAGCCGGCACTACCGGTAAATCCTGAAACATATTGCCTGTTTTCCGGGTTAAAAATCAAAATAGCCTCTAAGTTTTTTTCTTGTAACAATTTTCGTATGCTGTTAATTTGTGTCATGTATCTACGCCTCCTAAGCTATATTCATAATATATTCATCATACCATATTTCCAAAGCTTTGAACAGATAACGAATCAGCAATTATTTAAGGGCGTCAGTCTCATATCCCTGAAGATAAGAAAGAATTTCCGATGGCTGATAAGAATAACCCTTTTCTTCAGATTCCTCAGGCAACTCGATAAGATCCGGATAACTTATTAATGCAATAATGCGTTTTCTCGTTTTTTCATAATATCCCGTAGAATACAACTCTATATAATCCGCCCGAAACAAAGATTCCAGCCGCCAGCCGTGATGTTCTGTAAAGAAGTTAAATATGTTTTCTTCTTTTCTTATTATTTGCAAGTTCTCAGCGTTCTCCTGCATCATCACAAAATCTCTAAAACTTACGCTGTTTTCTTCTATCAATTCTTCAGATTGCAAACTGGAAAGAGCTATTCTCTCAATTGACCTTTGATTTTCAACGTATTCATTACAGTAGGACTCAAATAAAAGATCAATTTCTTGTTGTAGGAATTGGATTCCGGACTCGCCTATATAATAGGCTCGAACACTGTTTTCATTAGATTGTATCGATTTCCGATTAAGGGACTGAAGATTTAAGATTCCGAATATCGTAATACACAGTAGTCCAATAGTGATAATTGTAATGAGTGTAGCAAAACCTTTAGAATTTAGAATGTTCATTTTACCTCCTTGGGAGAATCCGAATTTGTGATCTTAGTGTGTAGATTTTTCCGTGGTTATTTAGGGAACTTAATGTAATCTCAATAAGCTTACCGGGAATAATTTCCTTTACTTCTACTTGATTAATATTCGTCGCTAACACATTATTTTCACGATTGCGATTCACTCGCAATTGCTTATAACCTTCATGAAAATATACATATGTGTTTAAATTATCAATCTTTTGGCCGCTAAAGTCTAAATAACTGGTTTCTCCGAGTGAATTTTCCCCTTTTATCTGTTTGATACTCGGAAAGTATTCCATATTTTGTTGATTGAGTTGACGGATGCTTTTTTCAATGTAGTGTAGAGAATATTGGAGATTTTCGTGAATACGTACCTGTTCTATGTGTTCTTGCCAATAGGTGAGTGTATGAGAAGAAATGCTTATATAACTCGAAATGAGTAAGGAACAGAGGAATAGAACTAATATGACTTCTAGCAAAGTAAAACCTTTAACATTTCGCAACTTGTTTTCCATGAATGTTAAACTCCCTTTTTTTATATTTCCCAGGTTCTATGGTTCCTTTTGCCTGTAAAGCACTCCTGCATTTAATTTATTATTATCCAAATCCGTAACAACCACCTGAATGATAAGTAAGTTCCCTGAATAATAAGGTTCGACAAATACTTCCACTTCGTACTCTTTATCAGCAAAAGTTTGGCTTACAATTTCTCTATCTTCTGCTAAAAGTCTTTCCATATTTTGTTGCAAAATTTTCCCCATCTCTAATCGATTGTTATTTTCATTGGTGAGAGCCTCAATATTGAAAAGACCGGTTGCTAAAAAAACCATTGCAATACTCATAATACCCAGAGCAACTAAGATTTCTATTAAGGTAAATCCATCAAATTTTTTCAAGCTTATCACCTGCTTATACGAATTCTTCCTGTTCCGATCATACATTCAAGTATAAATCGTTCTTTTTTATTATTTTCTAGTAACACTCGATGGTATCCGCTTGATCCATTCCGGTTAAAAGAGATAATATTATTGGTGGTTTTCTGAACTTCAATTTGTTCGGGTAATACTATAGATAGTACAGGAGTAGTATTGAATAAATCTTCCCTAACGGTGATATGATTATTTTTAATATCCACTCGATAAGTCTTTGACTCATCCACACTTAAATGACGTGCGAATTTCAATATGCCTTCTACTTCCATAGTCGTTTGATAAAGCAGGAGATCCTCCTCGATGCTTTGTATACTAGGAATGGCCAGTGTAATAACAAGTATCATGAGTCCTAATACTAAAAGCATCTCCATTAGTGTAAATCCATTCTTATCTTTCATGTGCTTGTCCTCAAATCTTTATATTATTATTTTGAATATAAGTTACTGTTTTAAAATCAAACTTCCGGTTGCCAGAAAACAATCTTGAAATTCTTTTATCGTTTGGCTGTTCAGATCTTTAAAATATGGGAATGCTTGAAGCAATTCAGGAACTTCTTGATAAAAACCATTGTAGTATTCTTTATAAATGACCAGTAAAGTGAATTCAATCTTCTCTTTGATATTTCCAATAAATAAGGATATATCAGCAATCATTAAATAGTGTTTCAAATAATGAAAGAAGTTTTGAATTGCTATCGTGAGATTTTCATCGATTTCGATTGATCTTTTTAACACTGGAGTAGTATGATGAAATAATACCAAAGTTAGATGCTGGTTTGAAGATTCTACATACAACCCATAATCTGTGCTAGATCTAAGCGTTGGAAAGCTTCTTAGTAGTTCTACAAAGTATTGATAGGAAGGTTTTATGGATTTTGCTTTAATACCAAGTTTTTTGTTTAGATCCTGGATTTCGTTAATTCTCTTTTGAGCAGTTCCCATAAAAACGATTTCTGTCGCCTTGCTTTTTTCGTTACAGTGAATTGTATACTCTAATTTATATTGGTCTTTTTCAAATAATCTCGGCAAGGTGCTTTGAAAATTATATTTTATTACATCCGCATAATTTATTTTATTCAAAGTACTGATTTTTTTCATGTTTATATATGTGCAGTCTGCCTCGTGGGTTATAAATCCTTTGTATTTTTTAAATCTTTTTTTATTTAAATCCTTAAAACACTGCTCAAACCTTTGTTTTTCATCAAATGAATCTGTACCAACAGACATTAAAATTTCACCATAGTTAGTTAAATTCCATTCTTTATTATTATGTATTTCGATTGTAATGTACTTAATTAGATCTTGATAAAAACTAATTCCCTGTATTCTTTCCATACTACACCTCCTAAGGTAGGATGTTTTCAATAGGTTCGCTACTCCCTTTACTACACCAATGAACCTTACCACCATGCAACACTTGAACTATCCCATCTTCGCCGATTAAAATTGTCCCTTTATGACTCTGAACAGGCGGAGGTCCAGGCAGATATTTCCCTGGCCCAAATATATCTGTTAAAGAGTTTGGCCATCGCTTGTATACGTTATAATAAACATTCATGTTGCTTTGTATTAACTTAGCATTATTTACATCTATGTTTAGAGCTGCATTTTCTCTTATATGATAAGTTTTAGGGACGGCTATACCCATAAGAATCGCTAAAATTGCTAAGACGGTAATTAATTCTACTAAAGTGAATCCTTTATTGTTTTTCATGGAACCCTCCCGTTTTCATAATTTCTATAGCATGTATTCATAGGAACTAAATATCGGAACCATAACCGATACCAAAATACTTCCGACAACAATCGCCATAAAGACAATTAAACCAGGCTCTAACAAAGCAATAAATTTTTTAGTCTTCTGATCTAAATCTTCTTGCAGATATTCTGTGATTTTTCCTAGGACAAAGGGTAAATTACCAGATTTTTCTCCGGCACTAATCATATTTACAATCAGTGAAGAGAAATAATCAGTTTCACTTTTTAGAGCATCGGAAAAGGTATTTCCTTTAGAGATTTTATCTTGTATATTTCCCAACACTTTCTGAAATTGCGGGTTTGTGTGATTTAGAAATAGAAAGTCTATCCCGTATGATAAATTTGATCCGCTGCGTAAGATAACTTCAAGATTTTTTATGAATTTCAGCAGGGTTCTTTTGATTAGCAGTCTACTAATTACAGGGGTTTTTAACATAATGATGGAAAAGAATTTTGTCTTTAAAAACCAAGTTTTTTTCTTAAAAACAATTATTAAAAAAGCTGCCAGAAGTGCTAGTAATATATGCCAGAAGTTTTGCAATAAAGAAGAAAAAACAAATACAGCTCTGGAGTACCAGGGAAGTGAATTGATTCCTCCTTCGATAAAAACGATGAAGTTAGGAACAATAAAGTTTGTGGTAACAAACAATGTTATAATAGAAAGGATCAACAGAATTACTGGATAGTAAAGCATATTTTTAAGCCTGTGGTAAAATTCCAGATCCTTGGTATAATACGAATAGAGGGAATTTAAGGCTTCTTCTAAGTTGCCGCTGGTCTCGCCAATTCCGATAATATGAATAAAGAAAGCTGGAAAAACCTTTGGGTCTAAACTGTTTCTAAAAGTATTTCCATAATATAAGTTACTATAAATGCTCTTTAGAACTTTTTTCATTATACGATCATCAGTATGTTCTTCCATGGACTTAACGGAGTCCATAATAGAAAGACCGGAGGAAGTCATCACCCGAAGTTGACTAACCATAAGTAACAAAAGTTCAATACTTTTGCTGTGAGACTGATATATTGGTTTATCAAGATAGTTAATTAATTTTCTATTAATTTTTAATATAATATAACCTTCCATTAATAAACGAGAGATAGCATCCTCTTGGTTATAACCTTGAATCTCTCCAGTTATTTTTGCTCCTGATGCGTTTAGAACTTCATACTTGTAAACTTTCACGGCACCCTCCTTTTACTAATGCTTATCCATAAATTGAAAACGTTTATATTCTTCTAGAGAGATGGTCCCTTGAAGCAATAATTTTTTACAGTTCTGCTGTAAAGAATCATAATGAATTTTTTGCAACTCTTGTTTGAACTTCTCTTCTTCAAATTCCTTTAAAATTAGAGTTTTTATACTATCGGTTAACAATAAAATTTCCGAAACTAAAATCCGTTCTTGTGATCCGGTTTGATTACATTGATCGCAGCCTTTCCCATAATAAAGGTGGTTTATTTCATGATCATGTAACATGATTCTTTCTTCTTTTGTAGGAATATAGGAAGTTTTACAATTTGGGCAAATTTTTTTAACTAAACGCTGAGCAATAATTCCTCCAAGAGCAGCATTGATGTAATAGGGTTCTACACCCATATCCAACAATCTGGCTATTGTAGAAGCAGCACTCTTGGTATGCAGCGTGCTTAAAACCAGGTGTCCTGTTATTGAAGCACGAATGGCCAGATCTACAGTATCTTTATCACGAATTTCCCCAATCATAATCACATCTGGGTCCTGTCTTAAAACGTATTTTAAGGTATTTGAAAATGTGATGTTCGCTTTTTCATTAACAAGGATTTGATTAATCATTGGAATTTTATACTCAACAGGATCCTCAATAGAGGTGATGTTTAAATTTTTATGTTTTAATCCTTCAATCATCGAATAAAGGGTAGTGGATTTGCCACTTCCAGTAGGTCCGCTGCATAAAATCATTCCACTACTGTAATGTAATAGATATTTAATTTTTTTCAATTGTTCCGGTGTAAAGCCCAGTTCATTTAGCTTTAATGAGAGATTGTGTCTGTTTAGAATTCTCAGCACCATTTTTTCTCCAAAAATTGTTGGAATGACTGAAACTCGAATATCTATCTTTTGTAGCTGTGAATTATTATAGTGAAACTCAAATTTCCCATCTTGGCACTTTCTCGATTCTGTAATATCCATATTCCCCATTACTTTAATCCTAATAAGAATTTTGGATAAGGTTTCTTTTTCAAGACGATCATATTCAACCATGTCTCCATTGATACGAAAACGAATAATAACTTGATTTTCCTTCGGTTCAATGTGTATATCACTCGATCTTTTTTGAATTCCTTTTTTAATGAACGAATTTACTAGACGGACAGTTGGATCATCTGAAAAATATTGATTTTGTTTTTCCTGTGACGATAGTTCTGAGGATTTTTTATATAATTTTTCAAGCCCATCTTTTGAATAGTGTTTTTCTATTCTTTGAAGAATTTCGCTTTTTGTTGATATATATGGCACAATACTTCCGGTATGGTATAGTCGGATATCTTCGTATTGCATGATCGGATAAGGATTTTCAAATGATACATGCAAAAAAGATCCGTTTTTTTTAAATGGGATCATTTTATGTAATTTTAATAATTCTTCCGGCATCCCACAAAAGCATTTCTCTGAAATTTCTATACCGTCTAATCGAATAAATGGATACTTTGATTGAGTGGCTAATGCTTTGTATATTTCGATTTCATTTTCAATAGAATTGTCAAGTGATGCATCTGTTAATTCTTCATTACATAGAGAGTTATTAATAGCTGATTTTTTGATCACGTCAATACTGTCTGGTTTATCTCGTGAATATTTCATTAAAATATAGCTCCTTTCTTAAACTATAAGAAGTATATTTATTACTATTCTACAAATAAATAAATTCTCCTCTATTTTTTTGAAAATTCTTTAACATATTCTTAAAAAAATTTCTTGAACAAAAAAACTGACTACAGTTAGTCAGTTTCAGAGTAATAAATTGATATAAATATTCTATTTCAGAACCTTTTTAATTATAATCCGCTCTATTTTTCGAACAAAATTGGTCCACCAATGCTCTTTGCTTTTTATAGGTTTTACCAAAATGGTTGTAATATTCATGCGATTTCCTCCTAACACGTCAGTGAAAATCTGATCTCCGATGATTGCAGTGTGATTTTTAGTTGTTTTTATGATTTTCATGGCTGCGTAAAAATTCCTTTTCATAGGTTTTCTCGCTTGATAAATAAAGGGAATGTTCAATTCCTTAGAAAAGTACATAACTCTTTTTTTATTATTGTTTGACACCAGACACACATTAAAATCTAATTCTACTAGCTTTTCTAACCAATTCTTGACTTCACTCGTCGGGGCCAAGGTGTCCCAGCCGACCAAAGTATTGTCAATATCTATAATCAGACCTTTTATTTGTTCTTGTTTTAGCAGTTCTAAGTCCACATCATAAATACTATCAAAATAATAATCAGGTGTTAAAATGTTCAACAGATCACCTCAATTCTCTTTGCTTTCTTACTTCTAATTTTCATTTTTAACAGGAATTATTAAAGCACTAATAACCCAAACAATACCTCCAATAATTCCCGCATAGGAAAACTCTCCATTAACAATATAAAGAAAAAATGTAGCAATAATCGCAAATATCATTCCGTGAAGCAAGGGTTTTTTTGAATACTTCATGTCACCTCTCCTTTGGAAGCTATTGTATTGAATTATCGATAATATACTATTCAATAATAATTGTTATCATACAAAATATACATGTCCTTATTACCGGATCCATGTATATTTTGTATTTGTTATAATCTTAAGATTCCTGTTGGTATTTCTCTAGTTGTTTTCTTGCTTGAACAAGCTTTATCTGATTCTCAAAAAGTTTGTTCTGCAGTTCATTAATAATTTCATCTGCTTTTTTACTTTCTTCCTTGCAGTTTTTAACTTGCTCTTTTAATTCCAGGGTTTCTGTTTCATATTTTTCTTTAAACTTCCCTAAATTCCCGTTATTTTTCTTAAGTTCGCGATTTTCCCGTTCAAGTTCTTTATGATCAGATTCCAATTTTTCAAACTTTCCTTTCAGTTCTTGTAATTCCTGAAGAGGTTGGTCGTATCTCCCCTGGGTTTCTTTTAGTCTTTTGTCTAATTTCAAAAGCTCATCAGCCATATTAATGCTGGTTAATACTGCGATCATTGATGTGCTTAAACGTTCATTGGATTCTCGAACTTCCTCCATTTTTTCATCTACATAATTACCTACTTTTAGTAAATAGTCTTTAGGTTCAGAACCTACAATGGGGTATTCCTGTCCATTAATTTTAATTAATACTTTGTTTTTTTTCTCCACTAATCCATCAACCCCTTTAATAAAATGAAATATTGGTTTGCAAATATTATAACACAATACTTCGACCTATCTCAAACTTGCTCCTACTTTTTCTTCAAGTTCTTTTAATAATTGGTTATGGACTTTATTTACTTCTTTTTCTTTTAACGTTTTATTAAAATCACGATAGACTAAAGCGTAAGCGATACTTTTAGAGCCTTCCTGAATTTGATCACCTTGATAGACATCGAAAAGTTCATAGCTTTCGAGAATGTCCTCCAGATAAGGCTCAATAACTTCCTCAATGCTGGCAATCTCCACCTCATCAGGAACTACTATAGCAATATCACGAAGTATGGAGGGATACTTCGGTAGTGGTTTAAATATATTATCCAAACTAGCCTGCGCTTTAATCTCTTCAAAATCCAGTTCTCCTAAGAAACAACGTTCTTCAATTCCGTAGTTGTCTCTTACTATAGGGTGAACCTCTCCAAAAGTTCCCAGAAGTTTACCTTGGGAATAAATATTAGCACATCGGCCCGGATGATAAGTCGGATGATAAGATTCTTTTACATACTTTACCTTGTTGATTTTTAAATTTTTCAACGTTTCTTCAATATTTCCTTTGATACTGTAAAAATCTTCTCCTATGCCATACATTCCTAGGACTAACTTGGATTTTTCTAGTGGCATCCGCTCTTCAAGATTCCTCCAGAAGGTTCTTCCGATTTCAAAAGCTTTCATTTTAGCATTACCTTTTTTATAGTTTTTTGCTAAGACGTCTAACATACTGGGCATTAATGTGGTTCTCATTGCACTGGTTTCATCCCCCAAAGGATTCTTAAGTTGGATGACATCTTGTAATAAACTGTCATCGGGAAGATTAATTTTTGAAATACTCGTTGGGCTTACAAAAGAATAAGTTAAGACTTCATAAAGTCCTTGAGCTTTTAATGCGGTTTTAAGTATATTTTCCACTTTTGTAGAGGTATTTATCCCTCCTACAGTAATTGTTGCCTCGGGCATGGTAGAAGGAATTTGATCATATCCAAAAATACGCGCTACTTCCTCAACATAATCCACCTCTTTTACCAAATCTCTACGAAAACTAGGAGGGGTCGCTTCCATTAGATCCCCTTTTTTTATGACATTGATTTCTAGACTCTGTAATATTTTTGATACTTCCTCTAAGGATAGCTTTGTACCGAGAAGATCGTTAATCTTTGTTATTCTTAATTCTGTAGGTTTCTCCTGATAAGGATTCGGATACAAATCAATCACTTCTGCTAATACTTCACATTCGCTCAACATTTGTATAAGTTGGCTTACCCGATTAATAGCAGTTAATGCAATTTCTTTATCCACTCCTTTTTCATACCGACTGGATGCCTCCGTACGTAAACCTAAAAATTTACTGGTCTCCCGGATCAGGTCTGCATTGAAGTTTGCGGATTCTAATAATACTTCGGTGGTACTCTCATCAACTTCAGAATCCAGACCTCCCATAACTCCGGCAATAGCTAAGGGCTTATTACCATCAGTGATCATCGTGATTTGGTCATGAAGCTTACGCTCTACACCATCTAGCGTTGTAAAAGACTCATTGGCTGTTGCTTTCTTCACAACGATTTCTTTGCTTTCAATTTTGTCCAAATCAAATGCATGAAGTGGCTGACCATACTCCAACATCACATAGTTTGTCGCATCCACAATATTATTTATAGGCCTGATGCCCGCTTTCATTAGAAGTATCTGCAGCCAATCCGGTGAAGGTTTGACCTTTATATTTTTCAAAACCCGCGCTACGTAACGTGGACATCCCTGAGAATCTTCAATTTTTATGGATACACGATCTTCAACTTTATCCTCCGATTCAATTAACTTGATCTCCGGATAGTGCAGTTCATTTTTTAGCGTAGCAGAAACTTCTCTAGCCAGACCGATCATATTTAAGCAATCAGGACGATTTGGAGTAATTTCAAATTCCAAGATATCATCCGCTAGATCTAGCGCCTCTTCAAAAGGAGTCCCTGGAATATATTCACCCTCTAAAATCCAAAGTCCCTCTCTCATCTTTTCGGGAATAAGATTTTTAGCAATACCCAGCTCATCATGGGAGCACATCATTCCTTCGGATATTTTTCCTCGCAGTTCGCCCTTCTCAATAATTACATCTCCGGCAAGTTTTGCTCCTTCTAAAGCCACGGGCACAAAATCATGTTCTTTAAAGTTCTTAGCCCCTGTTACAATTTGCAAATCTTTCTTCCCGATATTTACTGTAACCACTACCAACTTATCTGCATTTTCATGGGGTTCAATTGTTTCAACTTTTCCAACAACCACTCCTTCAAAGTGTTTGGATAAATTACGAATGTCCTCTACGTTTGAACCGGACATCGTCATCCGATCCCGTAGTTCGTAAGAATCTACATTGATTTTAACATATTTTTCTAACCATCTTCTTGGTCCTAACATTTCATTGGCCTCCTTAATTATCATTAATACTGTTGGTCATTAAACTTGGCTATTTCAATTTGATATAGTGATCCTATCAGTTACCGAAACTGGTGTAGAAATCGCTGATCATTTTCAAAGAATAAACGTATATCATCAATATCGTATTTTGCCATGGTAATCCGATCAATTCCCATTCCGAAGGCGAAGCCGCTATATTTTTCGGAATCAATACCACAGTATTCCAACACATTCGGATGAACCATTCCGGCGCCGAGTAGTTCTATCCACCCGCTGCCTTTACACATACTACAACCTTCTCCGCCACATTTGAAACAAGTGATATCCATTTCCGCACTAGGTTCTGTAAATGGGAAATGATGAGGACGAAACTTCGTTTGGGTATGACTTCCAAAAAAACTTTTCGCAAATATTTCCAAAGTTCCTTTTAAATCACCCAAAGTAATATTTTTATCGATTACTAATCCTTCAAGTTGATGGAACATTGGTGAATGCGTAGCATCAGGAGTGTCATTACGAAAACATCTTCCCGGCGAGATCACCCGAATCGGTGGTTCGTTTTGTTTCATCACACGAATTTGAACGGGTGAAGTTTGAGTGCGAAGCACTAAATCATCGGTAATATAGAAGGTATCACTCATATCTCTTGAAGGGTGGTTTTTCGGAGCATTCAGTGCATCAAAATTGTTTTCCACGGTCTCG
>JBEPWR010000018.1:0-12968 GCA_041642335.1 Eubacteriales bacterium | reverse complement strand
TTTAGCAGTTATATTATTCAATAAGGAGGTGGTGTAGTTGTCTGATATCCTTTCACAAAATGAAATTGACTCACTGCTGAAGGCTTTGGATGATGGGGAAGTCGATGTCGATGAGATACAGGATAAGGAAGAAGAAAAAAAGATCAAAACCTATGATTTTAAAAGCCCGAAAAAACTGGCCAAGGACCAGCTACGCACCTTGCAAATTATTCATGATAACTTTGCCCGGGTACTCAGCACCTTTCTCTCCGGTTACTTACGGAGCTTTGTAAAGGCGGATGTACTGAATGTGGAGGAGCTCTCCTACTATGAGTTCAACAACTCGATTGTAAACCCTGCGGTGCTCAGCATTGTGGATTTTAATCCCTTATCCGGACAAATTGTAACGGATATTTCTCCCTCCCTGGCCTATACCCTGATTGATCGGATTCTCGGGGGAAAAGGGAAAAAATATGACGAAGAGCCCAATTTTACGGAGATTGAAATCAGCCTAATTAAGAAACTGATGAAACAGATCATCCAGCTCTTTATCAGTCCCTGGGAAAATGTGATAGAACTGGACCCGAAACTGGATAAGATGGAGACCAACTCCCAGTTTGCCCAGATCGTCTCTCCCAACGACACGGTGGCCCTGATCACCTTAAGCCTGAAAATTGGAGATGTGGAAGGAATGTTTAATATCTGCATCCCCCATATCGTAATCGAGCCGATTATTGATAAACTGAGTACCAAGTTCTGGTTCTCCACCGTCAGCAAAACCATTACGGAAACCGATAAAAAAGCCATTGAAAAACGGGTAAAGAAAAGTGATGTGGAAATCCTGGCCCAGCTGGGACACACCTATATCACCGTGGGGGACTTCCTGGAACTGCAGGAAGGCGATGTGATCGAACTGGATAATTCCACAAAGGATGAACTGGAAATCTACGTGGGGAACAGCCATAAATACTTCGGAATCCCGGGAACCACAAAAAATAAAATGAGTGCAAAGATCACAAGGATCGACAAGAAAGGGGAGGATCAAGATGATGAATGATATGTTATCACAGGAGGAAATAGACGCACTTCTAAAAGGCGAAGATGCTTCGGAGTCCCCCAAGGATGAAGAGCGAATGGAGTTTAGCGAAGAAGAAAAAGATGCCATAGGTGAAATCGGAAACATCAGCATGGGCACGGCAGCCACCACACTGTCAACCCTGCTCGGTCATAAAGTCAGCATTACCACACCGAAGGTGGAAGCCATGTCTGTGGAAGAGATCACCAAAGAATATCCCCTTCCCTTTATTGCAGTGGATGTAAAGTATAAAGAAGGCATTGAAGGTACCAATTTACTGATTTTAAAACAGCGGGATGTAAAAGTGATCACCAACCTGATGATGGGTCAGGGGCCGGAGGTGGAGGATGGGACAGAACCTCTGTCGGACGTCCATCTAAGTGCCATCGGGGAAGCGATGAACCAGATGATCGGTTCCGCATCCACGTCCCTTTCCGAAATGTTTAACCGTAAAATCGATATCAATCCTCCGAAGGCTTTTGAGCTGGACTTATCCTCGGACCGGTTTGATGAGTATATCTCCGAAGACGTAAATATCTATGCGAAAATTTCTTTTTCCATGAAGATCGGAGATTTTATCGACAGTGAGATTATGCAGCTCATACCGATGAGTTTTGCCAGAGAGATGATTGAAATCTTACTCGGGGGTCAGCAGCCGGAGGAAGAAGCACCGAAGGAAGATGCACCGGAACCGAAAAAGCCTGAAACGAAAGCAGCAACCGGTTCAACGAGATCCCAGGCCCAGGCGGCTGCGGCCTACTCTCAGCCCGCCGAACCCGCGGAAAAGAAAAAAGCGGAGCCCCGGGAAAAAGTCAATGTTCAGCCGGCACAGTTCCAATCCTTTGATGAAAGTGCCACCAATCACGAGCCGGAAAACATCTCCCTGATCCGGGATGTACCGCTAAAGGTTACAGTGGAACTGGGAAGAACCGTAAAGCGAATTCAGGATGTCCTGGATTTCGGTCCCGGCACCATCATCGAACTTGACAAGCTGGTGGGAGAACCCCTGGATATTCTGGTGAACGGCCAGTATGTGGCAAAAGGAGAGGTCGTCGTGATTGACGAAAACTACGGAATCCGGGTAACCGATATTGTGAAACCGGAAAAACGGATCGGAAAGCTCTAGTCTTTACAAAAAATAGCTTTCCATAAGAGTCAGATTCTTGTATGATGGTAAAATAGCATAAACAATTGATAAGGAGGAATTATAACGATGGCAAAAGGTATTTTAGTGGTAGACGATGCAGCATTTATGCGGATGATGATTAAGGATGTACTGACAAAGAACGGTTTTGAAGTGGTGGGAGAAGCGGAAAACGGAGCGAAAGCAGTGGATACATACAAGGAACTGGATCCCGAGCTGGTGATTATGGATATTACCATGCCGGAGATGGATGGTATTCAGGCGGTAAAAGAGGTTAAGAAATTAAATCCCGATGCGAAAATCATCATGTGTTCCGCTATGGGACAACAGGCGATGGTTATTGAAGCGATTCAGGCGGGAGCCAAGGATTTTATTGTAAAGCCCTTCCAGGCGGACCGGGTCGTTGAAGCCGTATCAAAAGTCTTAGGATAAATGGAGTGAGCAAGCGTTGAATTTCGAGAGTTTTTTAGATTTTTTTCCGGTCCTGCTTATGGTGGTTTTTGTTATCGGCCTGGCCTACGGCACCACCCTGCTGATCGGAAAAAAATCCAACAGTTTTATGGGCAATAAAAACGCCAAAGTGCTGCAGCAGATTGCTCTGAATATGAATTTTCAAATCACTGTAATTCAGGTGCAGCAAAAAGTTTACATTATCGGTAAAACCAATAAAACCATGGAGCTTCTGGATACGATTCCTCTGGACGAGTGGGAAGAGAATGAAAAAGAGCTTCGAAATAAAGAACAGCAAAACCGCAAGGAAACACCCCTGGAACGGTTTTTTAAAATACGCAATCCACACAATGGAAATGAAAGCAAAAAGGATGATCGTGATTAATATGGCTCTCAATTGGAAAATGCTCAAAAAAACATTCCTGGTGATGCTGGGAACCCTAATACTTGTTATGATCTCCATGGAAGTCGCCCATGGTGCCCCGGACATCCCCTTTCCCAGTGTGGAATTCGGGGTAGGCGAAGCCGATTCACCGGAAGAGGTGGCGACCTCGATTCAGATTCTTTTTCTGATTACGATTTTATCCATTGCTCCGGCGATTCTGATTACCATGACCAGTTTCACCCGGATTATCATTGTGCTGTCCTTTCTGAGAAATGCAATAGCCACGCAGCAGACCCCTCCTAATCAGATATTAGTGGGGTTAGCCTTGTTTTTAACCTTATTTATTATGACGCCGGTAATCAATGATATTAATGAGACCGCCGTGGAGCCCTTTTTAAATGAGGAAATCGGTCAGGATGAGGCCCTGGGCAATGCCCTGGATCCCTTAAGGCAGTTTATGTATCGCCAGACCCGGGAGAGCGAGCTTGCACTCTTTATGGATATCGGGGATGTGAATATGGGCATTGAAAACATTTCCGAGGTACCCACAACCGTACTGATTCCCGCCTTTATCATCAGCGAACTGAAGACCGCCTTTATTATGGGCTTCATTTTATTTGTGCCCTTTGTGGTAATAGATATGGTGGTGGCCAGTACCCTGATGTCCATGGGGATGATGATGCTGCCGCCGGTGATGATTTCCCTGCCTTTCAAACTGCTGCTCTTTATTATGGTGGACGGATGGAACTTACTGATCGGTCAGGTGGTCAACAGCTTTAATTAGGAGGATAAGAAATGAATGAAGCAATGGTAGTGGAAATCGCGCAACAGGCAATGATCACCACCTTATTACTGTCGGCACCGATGCTGGGCTTTGGACTGCTGGTGGGACTTGCGGTCAGTATCTTTCAGGCAACCACCCAGATTCAGGAGCAGACCCTGGCCATGATTCCGAAAATCATTGCGGTTCTCGGCTCCGTGGTGGTATTTGGGCCCTGGCTGCTGTCGGTGATTACGGATTTTACCTTAAGGTTGTTTACCAATATGAACACCTTTATCCAGTAAAGAAGTGGGGATATTATGGAGGCGTTATTTGAATATATTATTTTTAATGTGGAGGTTTTCTTCTTAAGCCTTGTCCGGATCAGCGGGATGCTGATTCTGGCACCGGTGTTTTCCAGAAGTGAGATTCCGGTACTGCTTCGGGTCTGGCTTGGGGTATTGATATCCTTTGTGATGCTGCCGGGAAATATTTTGAATCAGGTTACGGAAATTGACGGATTCTTTGTCCTGGCCCTATACGCCATCAATGAATTTTTTATCGGCCTGACCCTGGGATTTATTGCCTTTACCTTTATCAGCGTAATGTATCTGGCCGGGCGGATGATTGATACCCAGATGGGTTTTGGAATGGTCAACGTCTTTGACCCTCAGACGAATCTGCAGATCCCGGTAATGGGGAATTTCTATAATATGTTTCTGATTTTGCTATTTTTGGTGATGAACGGACACCATATGCTGATTAAAGCCCTGGAATTCAGTTTTGAGCGGATTCCCATCGGCCTGATGATCAGTTTTGACGGGATCTTTATTGAACGGTTTGTGGAAATTTATGTCCAGTTTTTTGTGCTGGCCTTTCAGTTTTCCGCACCGGTGATTGCGACGATTTTTCTGGCCAATGTGCTCCTTGGCGTACTGGCAAGGACCATGCCCCAGATGAATGTCTTTATTGTGGGACTGCCGCTGAAAGTCGGCATCGGCCTTTTGACCGTAATTGTATCCCTGCAGTTCTTTGTACCCTTTTCGGAGAATCTCTTTGATTTGATGTTTGATTCCTTAAAAGATATTATTGAAATCCTTTCCAGAGGTTGATGTAGCCATGGTGATAATAGATCTCCAACTCTTTAACGAAGAAAAAACTGAAAAAGCAACCGAGAAAAAGAAAGAGGATTCCCGTCAGAAAGGCCAGGTTCACCAAAGTAAGGAAGTCAATTCCGCCTTCTTACTGATCGGCGCCTTTGCAGTACTGGCGCTGTCGGGAAGCTATATCGGCTTTATGACGAAAAATTTTACGACGAATTTTTTACTGGAGAACCTGAACGGTACGACGATGATCACCTTTGAAAATGCGCACCGCTACGTCATTATGGCCATGCTGCAGATGCTGATGATTGTCGGGCCCCTGTTTCTCGCGACCCTGGTCATCGGATTTTCCGCCAGTTATTTTCAGGTGGGTCCCTTGTTTACTGTAAAGACCCTGGCGATTAAACTGAGCAAACTCAATCCCATTGAGGGATTCAAACGGATTTTTTCCCTGAAATCCATTGTGGAGCTGGTTAAATCCTTTATTAAAATCTTTGTGATCGGCTTTATCGTCTTTCGCTACACCGCCGATCACCTGGTCCGACTCTTCAGTACCATTACCATGGAGACCTCGGAGATTGTCAGCACCATCAGTTCCATGACCATGAATATCGGCATCCGTGCCGCATTGGCACTGATCGTATTAGCCATTATTGATTACTATTACCAGAAATATGATCACGAAAAACAACTGAAAATGACGAAACAGGAAGTCAAGGAAGAACGCAAGCAGATCGACGGAAACCCGCTGATCAAATCGAAAATCCGGGAAAAACAGCGGCAGATGTCCATGCAGCGGATGATGGAGGAAATTCCCAAAGCCGATGTGGTCATTACCAACCCGACCCATTTTGCGGTGGCGATTGAATATAATGCGGAAAAGTATGAGGCCCCGAGAGTGGTGGCCAAGGGGCAGGATTTAATTGCCCAGAACATCAAAAAAAGAGCGAAGGAACACAATGTAGCCATTGTTGAAAATAAATACCTGGCAAGAACGCTTTATAAAGCAGTCAACATCGGGGAGTTTGTACCGCCGGATTTATACCAGGGTGTGGCTGAGGTCCTGGCCTATGTGTATAAACTAAACAAAAAAAGCTAAAGGGGGATCACCATGAAATTTGGAGACATATTTGTTGTATTAGCCGTTATCGGTATTGTCATAATTATCATTATGCCGATCCCTTTAGAAGTGCTGGACGTTTTACTCAGTTTCAATATTGCCCTGGGACTGTTAATACTGGTGGTTTCCATGTATATCAAGGAAGCCCTGGAATTTTCCATCTTCCCATCGATTCTTCTGATTGCCACCCTCTACCGGCTTGCCCTGAACATAACAACGACCCGCTACATTCTTTCTGAGGCCCAGGCCGGGGATTTAATTGAGAGCTTCGGGGACTTTGTTATTCAGGGAAATGCCATTGTCGGATTTATTGTCTTTTTAATTATCGTAATCATTCAGTTCCTGGTTATCACCAAGGGTGCCGAGCGGGTTGCGGAGGTGGCCGCAAGGTTTACCCTGGATGCCATGCCCGGAAAACAGATGGCCATTGACGCCGACCTGAACGCCGGACTGATAGATGACTATCAGGCCAAGGAAAGACGGGAAAAGATTCAGCGGGAAGCCGACTTTTACGGTTCCATGGACGGTGCCAGTAAGTTTGTAAAGGGCGATGCCATTGCCAGCATTATTATTACCATGATCAATATCGGTGCCGGTTTTGTCATCGGGATTGTGATGAACGGTTTCAGTTTTCAGGAATCCCTTCAGATTTATACGATCCTTACCGTAGGGGACGGTCTGGCAAGCCAGATCCCGGCCCTCTTGATCTCCACCTCCACAGGAATTGTGGTAACAAGGTCCGCATCCAAAGGAAATCTTGGTTCGGATCTGATTGATCAGATGTTTGAGCAGTCCAAGAGCATGCTGATCATCGGCGGGGTATTGGCCTTTCTGGCCATGACGCCGCTGCCGACCCTTCCCTTTTTACTCTTATCCGCAGCCTTTATCACCATCGGTGTGACAAAACGCCGGGCTACAAAAAGAGAAGCCCTGGAAGCGGAGGAAAAAGAAGTGGTCGCCTCGGAGGAGGAAGCCAAGGAAAAACGAAAACCGGAAAATGTGATGCCCCTCCTCAGTGTGGATCCCATTGAACTGGAATTCGGCTACGGGATCCTGCCGCTGGCGGATCAGGACCAGGGCGGGGATTTATTTGACCGTCTGGTGATGATCCGGCGCCAGTGTGCCCTGGAGCTTGGAATGATTGTTCCGATGATCCGTCTTCGGGATAATATTCAGCTGGAGCCGAACCAATACATCATTAAGATCAAAGGGGTGGAAATCACCGCAGGTAATATTATGTTTGACCATTATATGGCCATGAATCCCGGTTCCGTGGACGGGGATATTGAAGGGGTGGAAACCGTGGAGCCCGCCTTCGGACTGCCGGCAAAGTGGATTAAGGAAGAGGTTCGGGAAGATGCGGAAATGCTCGGATACACGGTAGTGGACCCGCCGTCCATTATTGCGACCCACCTGACGGAAGTGATCAAAAAGCATGCCCACGAATTACTGGGTCGACAGGATGTACAAAAGCTTGTGGACAATGTCAAGGAATCCCATCCGGCACTGGTGGACGAACTGCTGCCGAATCAGATGAGCCTGGGAGAAATCCAAAAGGTGCTGGCCAATCTCTTAAAAGAAGGGGTTTCCATACGGAATTTCGTCACTATTCTCGAAACCCTGGCGGATCATATCAATATCACAAGGGATACGGATATGTTGACGGAATACGTCCGACAGGGCCTTGGAAGGGCCATATCGAAGCAGTTTATCACCAATCAGCCTGCTAAGGTCATTACCCTGGATAAGCGCCTGGAACAGACGATTATGGATTCTCTGCAGCAAACCGAAAGCGGCACCTATATTTCCATGGATCCGAATATTGTCCAGTCGGTACTGAATAATCTGGCCAAACACATACAACGGCTGATGTCCTTAGGCGAGCAGCCCATTGTGGTAACGGCGCCGATTGCAAGGCTCTATTTTAAACGTCTGACCGAACAGCTCAGCCAGGATTTGGTGGTGCTTTCCTATAATGAATTGGATCCAAGTCTTGAAATCGAATCGATCGGGGTGGTGAATCAGTAATGAAAGTCAAAAAGTTTTATGCCGAGACCATGGAGGAAGCCGTGGCCAAAGTCCGACAGGAATTAGGGGCAAACGCCATTATTCTTCATGAAAAGGAAGTACTGCCCCAGGGAATCTGGCGTTTTTTCAAACGCCCCTCCGTGGAAATTGTGGCAGCCCGGGAAGAGACCGGCAAAAGCCTCAGAAAGCAGGAGTCCGGTAAAAGCCCGGCAAAGGAAGAACGGACAGAGGAAAGCCCCGCCGCCTATAAAAAGCCTAAGGCTTCAAAGACGCCGGTTGCTAGCGATAAGAATCATGCGGAGATTGCCAAAGAGTTAAAGGATATGAAAAGTCTATTGAATGCACTGGTCGAGGAAAAGGGAGCTGAAGGTTTTCCCGCCGTGCTTCAGGGCGTTCATAAAAAATCCCTACTGGATCTTTATAAACGTTTAAAGCTTCAGGATGTTCAGGAGGCCATCATTGTGGACCTGATCACCGGCTGTAAGGAAGCCATAGAGGAGGAGGACTCGAAGGGGGAGCAGGACAAAAAAATCCGCCAGGTACTTAAAGGAAAGCTCGAGGAAAAGGTGATTCTGAAGGATTTTACCCCCCGGAGTAAAAATGTGGTCTTTGTCGGACCCACAGGGGTGGGAAAAACCACCACCATTGCCAAGCTTGCCGCCCGCTATGCCCTGGAAGAGGGCAAGAAAGTAGGGCTGATCAGCGCCGATACCTACCGGATTGCGGCGGTGGAGCAGCTGAAAACCTACGGGGAGATTCTCAATATTCCGATCAAAATCGTCTATGAACCCGGCGAGTTGAAAGAGACCCTGAAGGACTTTTCCGACCGGGACTTTGTCTTGATCGACACCGCCGGACGAAGCCATCGCAATCAGGATCAAATCGGGGAACTTCAGGAACTGCTTGGGGAAATGGAAGAAAAGGACATCTATCTGGTGCTCAGCACCACCTCCAGTACCAAGGATCTTAGGGCGATCACCGAGCATTACAGCTTTCTGGAGGATTACAAAATCATTTTTACAAAAACCGATGAGGCCACAACCTATGGAGGAATCTTAAACTCTGCTATTGAAAATGATAAACCCGTGCTATACTTAACCAACGGGCAGAGTGTTCCCGATGATATCGAAAATGCCGATGTGGATAAGTTGATTCATCTGTTTACCAGGGAGGCGTAAGGATGGGAGACCAAGCGGAAAAATTACGGGAAATGATCAAGCTTCGAAAAAATTATCCCGGGGCTGCCCAAAAGGAGCAGACTCCTGTCCCCACCCAACCGGCACCCTCGATCAGGGCCAGAGTCCTGGCGGTAACCAGCGGAAAAGGCGGAGTGGGTAAAACCAATTTCACGATCAACCTGGGCATAACCCTGGCCCGGGCAGGAAAAAAAGTCGTCATACTGGATGCGGATCTGGGACTTGCCAATATTGACGTGATTCTCGGCAGTATCCCCAAGTACACCTTCGTGGATCTGATGGAAACCGATCTTCCCATTGAACGGGTGATGTCCACCGGGCCGGAAGGGATTCGCGTGATTTCCGGAGCCTCGGGAATTGAAGGCTTAATTGATATGTCGGCGGAGAATGTGGAGCGACTGACAAAACGGTTTTCGGAGATCGGTGATTATGCGGATTTCATTCTAATCGATACCGGCGCAGGGATTTCAAAGTCCGTACTGTCCTTTGTCTTAGCGGCGGATGAAGTTCTGGTAATCAGTACTCCGGAACCCACCTCCATCACCGACGCCTACGCGGTGATTAAAGCCATCGGAAACCAGCAGCGGGATAAATCCATTCAACTGCTGATCAATAAGGTAAGGGACCGGAATCAATGCGATGAGGTATACCGGAAACTGCAAAAGGTCGGCAGGGCATTTTTGAAAATGGAAATCGGACTCCTCGGCTACATACGG
Organism: Eubacteriales bacterium; assembly: GCA_041642335.1. Lineage (GTDB taxonomy): Bacteria > Bacillota > Clostridia > Peptostreptococcales > T1SED10-28 > Isachenkonia. Next base: position 3,012 of record JBEPWR010000018.1, on the reverse strand, counting down.
GAGGATCCCCATGTGGTAAAAGCGGTCTACAGTCAAAATCCTTTCTCCGTGAAATACCCGTCGTCCCAGGCTGCCAAGGACCTGAAGACGGTGGCGGAGAAGCTGATCGACGAAAAGGATTCAAGACCCGGGGAGGACCGGAGCTTTTTCAAAAAAGTGATCAGCCTGTTTAAATAAGGGGTTAGCAAGTACAGACTTCAAGAAATTCTTATAGGATAAAGAGGTGATGGAATGACGATTTTAGAGATGATTGACATCGGTGAAAAACTGGAGATCGGAAAAATCCGCGGAATCAGCAGGGATCTCGATGAACGCTCCACGGGGATCACCAGCCAGGTGATGGATATTGAAAAGGAAATCATACATATTTCGAAGCCCATGAAATACGGGAAAAATTATTCCCTGGATATCGGTGAGCAGATTCATCTGTATTTTTTCACAAAAGACAAAGGAATATTAAAGATTCGTGGAGAAGTATTAGTAAGCAGGGACCAGCCGATTTTAACCTACGGGATAAAATTGCTGGGGAAGGCTAAAAAAATTCAACGACGGTTCTATTTTCGATTGGAGCTGACCCGGGACATTGAAATCACCGACATCCAAAATAATCGAAAAATTCCCTGTATTATGAAAGACCTCAGTGGCGGCGGGTTAAAGTGCATAACAAAGGAAGTGCTGCAGGTTCGGGATCCCATCGAGGTAAATCTCGATATCGATCAGACCGAAATCAGCATTTTGGGGGAAGTGGTACGGTCCATCAAGGACCCGGTGGAGAAAAATCATGAACTGGGAATTCAGTTCACCAGCATTTCCGATAAGGACCGCAACCGCATTGTCAGCTACATCTTCCAGAAACAACGGGAACTTCGAAAAAAAGGATTGATATAAAATGAAAAACACCATCAAGGTTTTAATTGTAGACGACTCCGCCTTTATCCGACAGATTATCCGGGACATTCTAAGCCGGGATCCGATCTTTGAGGTGGTCACCTATGCCCGAAACGGCAAGGACGCCATTGAAAAGGTTCAAAAGTATCGCCCCGATGTGGTGACCATGGATGTGGAGATGCCCATTCTTAACGGGATTGAGGCCCTGGAAATCATTATGGAAAAGCATCCTGTCCCTGTGGTGATGTTCAGCAGCTTAACCGCCCAGGGTACCGAGGCGACGATGAAAGCGCTGGAACACGGGGCGGTGGATTTTGCGAAAAAACCTTCCCATCAAGACTTGAAGGATCTTGAGGAGTTAAGCCGGGAAATCATCCAGAAGCTGAAAACCGCCGCAGGGGTTAAAAACATTGAAAAGCCCAAACGGGTACAAAGTGAGGGGGACTTGAAAGTCCTTCGGAAGAGTCTGGCGGCAATCGGGAAAAAATCCGAGCCGACCACAACCGCCGACCCGGGAGGAAGAAATCCTCAAGTGGTGGCAATCGGTACGTCCACGGGAGGCCCCCGGGCCCTTCAGCGGGTACTTCCGCTGATCCCGAAAAATACCCTGGCCAGCTTTCTGGTGGTGCAGCATATGCCCCCGGGCTTTACAAAATCCCTGGCGGAGCGCCTAAACACCTTATCGGAAATTACGGTAAAGGAAGCTTCCCAGGGGGAGGTTTTAAAGCCGGGATACGCATACATCGCCAAAGGCGGGGAACATCTCCGGGTAAGAAAAAATCCGGCAGGACAGCTTGTGCTTGATTTGGGACAGGACCCGGGGGTCTCCGGTCACCGGCCTTCCGTGGACGTGTTATTTGAATCCCTGCTTAAGGAGAAGGTCCCCGATGTGATTTCCGTAATTATGACGGGCATGGGTTCCGACGGTGCCCTTGGTATCCATAAACTGAAAACAGCAAGCAAAAACCATGTGATTGCCCAAAATGAGGAAAGCTGCGTGGTCTACGGAATGCCCAAAACCGTAGTGGAACAGGGAGATGCCGACGAAGTCGTGGATCTCGATGAAATCACAAAGAGAATATTAAAACACTTGGAGGTGCAAAAGTAATGGATATGAATCAGTATCTGGATATTTTTATTGAAGAGACGAAAGAACATTTACAAAGCATGAATGAGATCCTGTTGAAGTTGGAGAGTAATACATATGATAAGGATCTGCTCAATGAGATGTTTCGAATTGCACATACCATCAAAGGGATGTCAGGAACCATGGGGTACAACAACATTGCGGGACTCACCCATGAAATGGAAAACGTACTGGATTTAATCAGAAACGATGAACTGCAGACCACGGAAGAAATTGTGGACATCCTCTTTGAATGCTTCGATCAGTTGGAGGGCTACATTATGGGTATTGAGATGGAGGGAACCGAGGGAGCAAACCAGTCCCAGGAATTAATCAAGAGACTGGAAGCGATTAAACTCGGAGGCGCCTCCGAAAGCTCTGACGCCTCACCGGAGCCGGAGGAAACAGAGGAGCGTCAAGATAGGCTTAAGGACCTTTCCCTACCGGAGCATGTAAAAGAGGCGGCGGAAAAATCCAGAAAAGAAGGGCTGTCCCCTTATTTTATCAAGGTTGCCCTGGAAGAAAAGTGTATGCTCAAATCCGCAAGAGCCTATATTCTGATCAATCGGCTGGAACGGGTCGGCGATATCGCCTATGCCAACCCGTCCATTGAAGACATTGAGGATGAAAATTTTGAACTTTCCTTTGAGCTTTTACTGGTTTCCAAAGAGGAACAGGAATTTTTGGAAAAAGAAGTGGACGATATTTCGGAAATTGAGAGCATTGACTTTACCGAACTTCGGGACCTAAACGAAAAGCCGGCTACCGGGGAATTGGAAAAAACCATGGACGAGGAAAATTCCGACGGAGAAACTTCGGTAAAGGAAGAAGTGTTCAATAAGAACGAGGCTCTTTCAAAACAGAAAAAAGAAACCGGGAAAAAGGCCAAAACCGGAAAAACCGTCCGGGTGGATATTGACCGGCTGGATAATCTGATGAATCTGGTCAGTGAGTTAATCATTATCAAAACCCGTCTGGAGGATGCGGACGGAAAGCAG
>JBEPWR010000017.1:0-12996 GCA_041642335.1 Eubacteriales bacterium | reverse complement strand
TTTTTACGGGCGAACAATCCGTTTTTTGCGAATCCGATTATCGCGATTTTACCAAGACTCTTAATTGGACTGGTAAGTTATTACACTTATGCGGGAATGAGAATGGTATTAGTTGAAAAATTTAAAATGAATAAGAAAAAAGGAAAAAGTGCAGCGATTCTCGGCGCTTCAGTGTTAGGAACAGCAACAAATACCATCGGTGTATTAAGCTTGGTATATGCCTTTGGATATCTTCCGCTATCGGTGGTACTGACCGTAGCAGCAACAAACGGAATTGCAGAAATGATTGCATCCGGAGCAATTGTGTTAGCGGTTCTGAAATCCCTGGAGAAGAGTCGATTATTCAAGTAACATTTCTTGGTAAAAATAATAGCATAAACAATAGCATAGGCAATCATAAATCCTATGCAGTACAGTATATAGTACAGATAGATTGCAAAGACGAATAAGAAGGTGAACCGATGTTATTAGTCATTGATGTAGGAAATACCAATGTGGTACTGGGAGTTTATCGAGGGAAAGAACTGGTAGACTTTTGGCGCATTGGTACGGACAAAGAAAAAACTTCAGATGAATACAGTGTATTGATTGATCAGCTTTTCAATTATAAGGGACTGGATCGAAGAAAAGTGAAGGATGTGATTATTTCTTCCGTGGTTCCGGATATTATGCACTCCCTGGAAAACACGATCATCAAGCTTTTTAAGATCAACCCCTTGGTCGTGGGACCCGGAATAAAAACCGGAATGAATGTCCGGTATGATAACCCGCGACAGGTCGGTGCGGACCGGATTGTAAACGCCGTGGCCGCCTTTGAGAAATACAACGGGCCCTTGATTGTTATTGATTTCGGTACGGCAACCACATTCTGTGCCATATCCTCCAAGGGAGAGTATCTTGGCGGAACCATTGCCCCGGGCATTAAGATTTCCAGCGAAGCCCTGTTTCAAAGGGCGTCGAAGCTTCCCCGGGTGGAACTGATCAAACCGGGAAAAACCATCTGCAAAAACACGGTAAACTCCATGCAGTCCGGGATCATTTACGGTTATGCCGGTCTTGTGGAGCAGATCGTGAAAAAAATGAAGCGGGAATTCAAAAGCAAAGGCGTAAAGGTCATTGCTACGGGCGGTTTGGCAACGCTTATTGACAGTGAGACGGAATGTATTGATAAAATCGATAAATTCTTGACCCTGGAGGGACTGCAAATCATTTTTGAACGAAATGAAGAGGAACGGCGAAAGAGAATGTAGGGGAAAAACCAGGTGTACCTGCCTGGTTTTTCTGTGGAGTTTTTGAGTGAAAGAAGGAGAAGCCATGTTAAAAGAATATATCCAAGGAAAGATTTTACTCGCCCCGATGGCGGGGATTACGGATCGTGCTTATCGGGAAATTTGTATTGAGCATGGGGTGGATGTGGTATTTACCGAGATGATCAGTGCAAAAGCCTTAACCTACAAGGATCGTAAAACTCAGGATTTACTCAAAATGGGAGAGGCGGAAAAAGACTACGGGATTCAGATCTTTGGTTCGGAACCGGAAGTGATCTCGGAGGCGGTAAAGATCTTAAATGATCGGGATCATAAAATGATCGATCTCAATTTCGGATGCCCTGCACCGAAAGTGGTAAAAAACGGGGACGGCTCCGCTTTGATGAAGTCGCCCCAACGGGCCAGAGAAGTCATTGAAGCGGCGGTAAAAGCCTCGAAAAAACCAGTAAGCGTCAAAATCCGAAAAGGATGGGATGCGGACCATATCAATGATCTGGAGATTGCCCGTATTGCCGAGGAAGCCGGCGCACAAATGCTGACCATCCATGGACGAACCCGGGAGGAGTTTTACTCCGGGGTTGCGGACAGGGAAGCCATTCGGCGGGTCAAAGCCGGACTGAAGATCCCCGTCGTCGGAAACGGAGACATCTTTACCGGCGAGAGCGCAAAGGCAATGTTTGAAGAAACCGGTGTGGATGCGATCATGGTCGCAAGGGGCATCCGGGGAAATCCCTTTATTTTCGAGGAGATTAAAAGCGTTCTCGCGGGTAAGGACAAGCCCCGGGTTTCCATGAAAGATTATCAACAGGTGATCCTTCGGCATATTGAAAAAGCCGTACAGTATAAGGGCGAGCATACGGCGGTGAAAGAAATGCGAAAACATCTTGGCTGGTATGTAAAGGGCAGAGCCCACAGCGCAGCACTGAAGCGGGAAATCAATTCCATTGACACAAAGGACGGCCTATGTGCTCTGGTCAAGGCCTATTTTGCTTAAATAGTGAGAAATGCTTGACAATTTAACCGGCCTATCTTATAATAGCTTCAATGTATGACACTTCTTTCGCGGAGCACTGAGTTGATCAGTGCTTATTTCTAATAGCAAAAAGAGGTGTTACAATACGTCAATTAAATTTAAGGAGAGAGATTATGATGACAGAGGAAATTGTGCTTACCGTCAAGGGGAGAAAAAAAATTGAAGCGGAACTCGAGCACCTGAAGGTGGTTCGTCGAAAAGAAGTTGCCGGCAGAATCAAACAGGCCATCGATTTTGGCGATATCAGTGAGAATTCCGAGTACGATGAGGCGAAGAACGAACAGGCCCAGGTAGAAGAGCGAATCACAAAACTATCAAATATCTTAAAGAATGCAAAAATCGTGGACGAGAGTGATATTAACTTAGACTACGTAAGTGTGGGAACCGTAGCCACAGTGAAGGACTTAGAGGACGGGGAAGTGCTGGACTATACCATTGTCGGCTCCTCGGAAGCGGACCCTTATGAACTGAAGATTTCAAATGCTTCGCCGATTGGAAAAGCCCTGTTGAATCAGAAAATCGGTGACGTGGTGGATGTAAAAATTCCCGACGGTATTAGCCGATATGAAGTGTTGGATATTAAAAAATCTGAAGACTAGTCCAGGGGATCAATGTTGTAATGAAGGAAAGGTGATGTTTTATGACAGTGGAAGAGCATGATATTAACGAACTGATACAGATTAGACACGATAAATTAAAGGACTTGAAGGAAAAAGGAATGGATCCTTTTAAGATTGAAAAAGTAGAGGTTACCCACTACAGCCAGCAGATTATCGAAGAGTTTGAAGCCCTGGAAGGAAAAACCGTAACCATAGCCGGACGGCTTATGGCAAAACGGGGGCATGGTAAAGCAAGCTTTATTCATATCCAGGATAAAGACGGAAGAATACAGGCCTACGTGAGACAGGACCGTGTAGGAGATGAAACCTACGAAATTTTCAAGACCTATGATATCGGTGATATTGTAGAAATTACCGGAGAAGTTTTCAAAACCAAAAAAGGGGAAGTTACCGTTAAGGCCGATACCATTCGACTGCTCAGCAAGTCCTTACAGGTTCTGCCGGAAAAATGGCATGGGCTGAAGGATCAGGATCTTCGCTACCGACAGCGGTATGTGGATATGATTATGAACCCCGAGGTCAAAGAAACCTTCAAAGTACGATCAAAAATTATCAACGCTTTTCGGGAATACCTTAACGAACGGGACTATATCGAGGTGGAGACGCCAATTCTTAGTACAATCGCCGGTGGGGCCAATGCAAAACCCTTTGTTACCCATCACAACACGCTGGATCTGGAGATGTATATGAGAATTGCGACGGAATTGCCCCTGAAAAGATTAACCGTCGGTGGGATGGACCGGGTTTATGAAATCGGCCGCCTCTTTCGAAATGAAGGCATGAGCATCAAGCACAATCCGGAATTTACAACCATTGAATTATATGAAGCTTACGCCGACTACCATGATATGATGGAAATTACGGAAAACATCATTGCCCATGCCGCGAAGAAGGCTTTAGGAACCACAAAAGTTCAATATGGGGACAAAGAAATTGACTTTACCCCCCCATGGCCGAGAATTACCATGATTGATGCCTGTAAGCAGTACGCCGGGGTGGATTTTAATGAGGTAAAGACCGATGAGGAAGCCCATGAAGTGGCGAAAAAACTCCATGTTGAAGTGAAAAAAGGAATGAAAAAAGGGCATATTATCAATGAGGTCTTTGAAGAATATGTAGAAGAGCACCTGATTCAGCCCACATTTATTACCAACCATCCGGTGGAAGTCTCTCCCCTGGCGAAGAGAAATCCTGATAATCCGGAGTTAACCAATCGTTTCGAAGCCTTTGCCAATGGCTGGGAAATTGCCAATGCCTTTTCAGAGCTGAACGATCCCATAGACCAGCGGGAAAGATTTGAGGAGCAGGCAGCGAAAAGAGCCTCCGGGGATGAGGAAGCCCACATGCTCGACGAGGACTTTTTAAATGCACTGGAAGTAGGACTGCCGCCTACCGGTGGACTGGGAATCGGCATTGACCGTCTGGTCATGCTGTTGACAAACTCCCCTTCCATTCGAGACGTGATTTTATTTCCCACAATGAAACCCCTTGAAAAGTAAAAAAACAGAGAGCTCCCTGGATAAGGGGGCTTTTTTTACAGGAACAAAGAACTATTTATCAAAAGGATTTGGAAGGGTGGGTGGGTTCATGGGATTAATCACGATAAGAGAGGCTTTTAAACGGAAATATTATTGAGGAGATTTTAAATCTTATGGTATAATAAGTGAAGTCGGTTAACGAAATGTATAGGTGAATGAAGGGGGATAAGGATTTGAGAAAGAAACACATTGATGGAGGATTCATAGTAAAACTATTTTTGCTTACCCTAATGGTCTTTAATCTGGGCTTAATGGGATGTGAAGAGGAAGCGGAACTTACGGTGGAAGAAAAGGAAGTAGAAATGGATCTTTGGGAGAACGATGATCCCGCCACAACCCTCCGATTTGACCAGGAAGCAGTGAAGCAAAAGGACGTCAGCTGGGAGCCCTATAAGGTGGACCGGGAGGTAAGAGGCTTGTACTTTACCGAATATACCCTGTCCAGAGGTGAGGAGTATTTCCAAGGGCTCATCGAGAAAACCAACAACTCCATTATCAATTCCTGGGTAGTCAATATTAAAAATGATAACGGTAATGTTACCTACCGCTCCGAGGTTCCTCTAGTCCAGGAAGTCGATGCGGATCTAAATCTCATCCGGGATATTGATCATGTGATGAATGAACTTCGGAAAAATGATATCTATCCGATTGGGCGGATTGTAGCCTTTAAGGACCCGATTGCGGCGCCCCAGCTGAAAGAGCTGGCAATCAAAGATGTAAACGGAAACATCTGGAGAGATAACAAAGGGGACGCCTGGTTGAATGCTTATAATCCGGAAGCCTGGGATTACTTAGTGGACATCGCTAAAGAGGCGGCCGGACATGGATATAAGGATATCCAGTTTGATTATGTTCGTTTTCCCACGGACGGAAGAACCAGTCAGATTGATTATCAGGGAAAAGATGAGGAAATGAGCAAGTCGGAAGCCATTGCCGCCTTTTTGGAATATGCAAGAGAAGAGCTAAAGCCTTACGGCGTTTTTGTAACAGCCGATATTTTCGGGTGGTCTCTGGTTGAGACCGGGGATGCCAGTGTGGGTCATCACTTAGAGACCATTGCTCCATCGGTGGATGTGATTTTGCCGATGATCTACCCATCCCATTATGGACCGGGGATTTTCGGTTTTGCAAAACCGGATCTTCACCCCTATGAAATGGTTTATCAGTCCCTGGAAAAAGCCCAGGAGCGAATGGCTGCCATGAATCATCCGGAACCCTTGGCGAAAATGCGCCCCTGGTTACAGGACTTTACCGCTTCTTATCTTGGCGCAGGAAACTGGATGCCCTATGGTAAGGAAGAGGTCCTGACACAAATTCAGGCGAGCTACGATGCCGATGTGCAGGAATGGGTACTCTGGAACGCCAATAATGTCTATTCCTGGGACGCGCTGGAAGAACTTGAAGTGGAAGATTTTACAGAGGGTGACTAAGCAAAGAATACAGGAAGTCTGGAGGAAATAAGTCGAAGAGCTTTCTTTGACTTATTTTTTCTATAAGAAGGAGCTTCTTTTGAAAGTATAGGTGTAGAGGAGGAATTTTATGATTACAGGGATCCTTATGGCATCCGGACTCTCTCGAAGAATGGGTACAAACAAACTATTACTGTGTATTGACAATACACCGCTGATTCAGCGGACCTTACAGACCATTGATCAGTCCAGCCTTCAAAAGTTGATTGTGGTATATTCGGATCCTGATGTTTTAGCGGTCATTCGGAAATTCGATCAGGAACGGAAGGGAAATCACAATCCCAACATGGCTCTTCGATGGGTATACAATGAAAATCCTGAAATAGGCCAAAGCGAGTCGGTAAAAATCGGGATGTATGAAAGCAACCCTTCGTCAACAGGATATATGTTCTTTGTGGCGGATCAGCCCTTTCTCAAGACGGAAGTGATCAACAGAATTGTCGATACCGCGGATAAAAATCCCGACCATATTATTGTCCCCACCTACAATGGAGATCGGGGAATGCCCATACTATTTCCGGGGAAATATCGTCTGGACCTGCTGGGTGTTTCAGGGGACAAGGGCGGACGGAGCATCATTGATGAAAATATGGATCAAACCATTTTCCTGCCCATATCCGACTCCCGTGTGGGGCAGGATATGGATACCATGGAAGACTACGAGAAAGCATGCAAAATGGAATCAGAAAGGCAAGAATAGCAGGCTCACCCACTACCGCTACAATTGAATTATGATCATGAGAAGGATGGATGAAACCATGGAACTGTTAGGAAAAGGGATAATCATCGGCATTATTATTGTACTTCCGGGGATGAGTGGAGGCACGGTTTTTTTGGTGCTGGGGCTCTATGAAAAAATTATTCGGGACCTGGCTCAGCTAAAACTTAGACCCTACATACCACTATTACTGGGTTTAGCCGGAGGCGTATTTATCGGCGGACTGTTACTTACCTTTGTATTTCAACAATACCGGGACCTTAGCGTCGCGTTTTTGTTGGGCTGTCTGCTGGCATCCATTCGTCCGATTTTAAAAGGCCAGAAAACGAAGAATCCCGGAATCATCGCATTGCTTTTCGTCGGTTTTTTTATCGGCTACTTTATGGCGGGAGAACCGGTAGAACTGATCAATCAGGGGCAGGCCCCCTCCTATATACGGCTGATTGTCGGAGGTGCACTGGCAAGTGCAACCATGATCATTCCCGGGCTTCCGGGTAGCGGCGTGTTGATTATTATGGGGATTTATGATGATGCCTTAATGTATTTAGGCAACTTCCAGTTTTTCGAGCTGTCGATTATCGGAATCAGTGGACTTCTTGGGATATTTGCCTTAGCCAGAGGTCTAGAGAAACTCTATAATGATCACCGGAAAGTAATTGCCTATACCTTTTCAGGACTGATCGTAGGGTCTTCCAGGGCCATTATTCCTTATGAGGTTTCGATCGGCGTTGTTGCCTTATTTATTTTGGGTTTTGGGCTGGTCTGGGTGTACGGGGATACAAAGACCGCTTCATAGAACCCGGAACATATTCAGGTTGTAAACAATAGAATGAATGCTTAAACAAAGGAGGAAGACAAGAAATTGTCGCAGACTTATGAGGATAACAAAAATACAGGACATACAACCAGGTCAGATTTTAGGTCAGACATTGTATACAGAAAAGGGTTTGGTGCTGCTTCGTAAGGGAGTATACATCTCAAGCTTTATTATCAACAAGCTCCAGGAGTCCGGTTATACCAGCGTATATATATGGGAGGACGGTATGGAATATACCTTGGAGGATGTGATTCGGCCGGAGATCCGACAAAAGGCGATCAACGATCTTCGAAAATTCACGAAGGCGGCGGAAGACCATCAACCGGAAAATGCCGAGGTGAATATGAACAATTTACGGGCCGGGGTATCCACTGTGGTGGATGAGCTTTTTAATCAGAAGGAAATTGTTGTGGAACTGGTGGACCTTAAAAATATCAATCGTGGTTTGTATCAGCACTCGGTCAATGTAATGATTCACAGTGTGATTTTGGCTGTTGGTCTGGGGTTGAATAAAAAAGAAGTGGGAAAAGTGGCTTTGGCCGCATTACTCCACGATATCGGTCTGGTTTTTATGCCGGGAGAAATAACGGAAAAACTGGGACCCTTAACCGAGGCGGAATTTAAGATCATGGAAAATCATCCCAAGAAGGGCTTTGAGTTTTTACGGGATTATTTAAATATTGAGGCCACAACCCGAATGGGCGTATTGGATCACCACGAGCATTACGACGGTACGGGGTATCCGGCGGGAAAAAAAGGCCGGGACATCCATTTATATGCCCGGATTATTGCAGTTGCCAATAAGTACGATTCCATTATCTCCGACCGCCTTTACAGGAAGGGGGCACCGGTAGCGGAAGCCCTGGAATATATTATGGGCGGTGGCGGAACGATTTTTGATCCGGAGCTGACCAGAATCTTTATTCGAAACATTAATCCTTATCCCATCAATACCTTGGTGCAGTTAAGTGATGGAAATGCAGCCGCCGTGGTGGAAGTCCATCCGAATTTATACACCCGACCTGTGGTAAAGGTGGTAAGAGGTACGGATCAGGGAAAAATAATAGACCTCTTAAAGGAGAATAGCAGAGTCATAACCAAAACCCTCTGATGAGGGCCGGGAAAACCTTTGTAAACTATAAAACAAGCATTTGGTACAAAAAGCTGCCCAAAATCCCGCCGAGGACTATGACCATCAAATTTTTCGTAAAAAGGGATAGAAGAATGGCCAGGCCTGCACCGATCATGGAAGAGGCCATACTTTCTGTAGAATAAAGAATTTCCGGAAAAATCAAGGCCCCTAAGGCGGCAAAGGGGATGAAACTCAGAAACCGCCGGATATAAGGCTGAAGGCGGAGGTTTTTCAAAAAAACCATGGGGAGCATACGGGGAATATAGGTAACCACAGCCATGCCTAAAACGATTAACAGCGTATTATTCATAGGTATCCTCCTTTGGAAAAAGAATGGTGCCGAGGAGAGCCCCGAAGATTGTGGAAAGGATAATATTCCAACCGGTAGAAAATCTTGGAAGCCAGGGAATAAAGGTGATTGCACTATGGATAAGCATCGCCGCTGCAGCCACGGTAAAAATGGGCAGGGAGGTTTTCATTGAAGGAACCAGGAGACCGATAAACATTACATAAAGTGCAATCCCCATACTGTTCTGCAAAATATCCGGTAAAATATTTCCGGTGAACAAGCCGATCCAGGTCCCTACATTCCAGGCGGTAAAAGAGATCAGAATTAAGCCGAGCAAAAAGGAAAAGGGGAGTTTTTTGTGCTCCTCCGGATTGACGACTGATGCTAGAGAAAACGTCTCATCGGTGATACCAAAGGCGAGAAGGCTGCGTTGAAAGATCCCCGTATCTTCCTCCACGCGCTGGGATAGGGAAGCACTCATCAGGAAATGACGAAAATTCAAAATAAATGTGGTCAAAATGATCTCGCCCGCCGCCGCTCCAAGGGAGAGTAAATTGACGGCCACAAACTGGCTGGCTCCCGCGAAGACGGTAAGAGACAGTAGCATTCCGGTAAGCACCGGGACGCCTTCGGACTCCGTTAATATTCCGAAAGCAATGGCGATGGGAAGATACCCCAGACCTATAGGAAGACCGTATTTGAGTCCTTTAAGAAATAAAGTTTTATTCATGGGAATCATCCTTTTTGTTCTTTCTTTATTTATAGTTTTACCTTATGTACAACTAAATCCGGGTAACGGATAATTCTGCATGTATAATTCTGTAATATTTTATAGTATAATTCCTGTAAAAGCAAATCCTTGGTTTCAGAAAAGCCAGGAAGGAAGGTCTACAATGGAAGAAAAACAGCTGCGAAAAGTTTATGGAATTATGGGACTGGGAATCCTCGGCGTATCTTTTTCCGCGATCCTGATTCGCTTAACCGGGGCCCCGTCAACGATTATCGCCATGTACAGAATGATGATTACTTTTCTCCTTTTTACTCCCTTGGTGATAAGAAAAAAAGGGATTCCGCTAAAAACCTTAGGAGGGAAGGCTTTTGGACTTTCCCTGCTCAGCGGCTTTTTCCTGGCCCTTCATTTTATTGCCTGGATCGAATCCCTAAAGCATACAACCATAGCATCCTCAACGGTACTGGTAAGTCTACAACCGCTCTTTACTGCGATTTTGGGGTATCTTTTCTATAAAGAGCGCCTGACCCGGGGACAGTTTATCGGCATGAGTATTGCAATTACGGGAAGTATTTTTATCGGCTTTTCGGATTTTATCAGCGGAGGCGGGGACCTTTATGGAGACTTGTTAGCAGTCCTCGGTGGAGCATTTGCATCGGCTTATGTTTTACTCGGTAGAGGAATTCGAAAAAACGTAGGGAATCTGGATTATGTTTATCTCGCCTATGGAAGCTGCAGTGTGGTTTTGTTAGGGATCAATCTCCTCTGGAGGGTTCCGATTTTTGACTATAGCACTATGGATTATGTAATATTTTTAGGTCTGGCCCTATTTGCCACCATCGGAGGACATACGGTCTTTAACTGGGCACTGAAATATGTAGAGGCCAATAAAGTATCCACGGCCATGCTCGGCGAGCCGATCGGTGCCACCCTCCTGGGATTTCTGATCCTGCAGGAGGTACCAACGCAGATGCAGCTTTTGAGTGCAATCATTATTCTTTTCGGATTATACATTTTTATTAAAGACAGTTTTCGAAGAAGAAAAGCCACAAACTCCCTGGGATAAAGGGGAAGCTTGTGGCTTTTATCTGCTTGTAAAAGAAAATCTTAAAACTTGACGAAATTGCCGTCTTCAAAAACCGGGATCTCCTCACCGTTTTCTTTGATGCCGTAAATTTCCAAGTCCTTGGTACCGACCATAAAATCCACATGGGTAAGGGAGTCATTAGCCCCTTTATCCTTTAGGGCTTCTTTGGATAACTCATCGCCACCTTGGATGCAGCCGGGGTATGCTTTCCCCAGGGCAAAGTGACAGGAAGCGTTTTCATCGAACAGTGTATTATAAAATAAAATATTCTGATTGGATATGGGAGAATCGTAAGGAACCAAGGCGATTTCGCCTAAGTGCTTTGCCCCTTCATCGGTGTCCAACAGCTCTTTTAGGACCTCTTTTCCTTTTCGGGCATCGAAGTCCACGACTTTTCCGTCGGAAAAAGTAAAACGGAAGTCTTCAATCAGATTGCCGTTATAATTCAGCGGCATAGAGCTGACCACGGTACCCTCCACGCCATTGGCTTTCGGCAGGGTGAAAACTTCCTCGGTGGGCATATTCGCGAAGAAAACTTTGCCATGGGGGCCTTTGTCGCCACCGCCAACCCAGCGGTGCTCTTCGGGAAGTTCCAGGGTAAGGTCGGTGCCTGCACTATTTTTATATCGAAGGGCGGAAAAATGATGATTGTTGAGAAAGTCCAGTCGGCGATTCAAGTTTTCCTGATGTTTGTCCCAGGCGGCAACAGGATCCTCTTGATCCACCCGAACCGCTTTGAAAATTGCTTCCCATAATTTATCCAAAGCAACATCGACGGATACCTCGGGGAATACTTTCTTTGCCCAGGCGATGCTGGGGATGGCCGCAACGCACCAGACATTCTGATTGGTCATCATGCGGGTTCGGTAGTATTCAAGGCCTTTTCCGAGGGCTTTTTGCTGTCGGCTCATTCGTTTAGGATCCACATCTTTCATCAGTTCCGGGTCGGACGCGACAATACTCATAAAGGCCGCCCCCTTATCCGCATAGCCGTCGAGCATGGTTTTAAGCCATTCCGGAAATTCATCGAAAACTTCGTCCTTGGCCATATCAAAACGGATTTTCGAAGACTTCTCATCGATCCAGCGGATGATGACTTCCTTTGCTCCGGCTTCATAGGCTTTTGTGCTGATGAGTCTTGTGAAGTCCGCGGCGTCGATGGGACTGTTAATGACTAAAAGCTGGTCTTCCTGAATGTTGATGCCCGTTCGAACCAGAAGTTCGGCGTATTTTTCTAAATTACTTTGCATAATTTGCCTCCTTTAAAATTTAAATAAAAATCAGACTTGGGGTGGGTCTTAAAATACTTATAAAAAATATTCTACTACATATTAAAAAAATTATCCATAGATTTTGAAAACTTCAAGGATTTCGATAAATAATGCTTTGGATATTTGAAACCTGTAGCACATAAAAAAAGACCCGTTTCCGGGTCCATTATTTATCGGGATTCCTATCTTGCCTCGCTGATTGCCGCAATCAGCTTATCTTCCACTTCCTGAGCAATTTCCAAAAGATCGTTATTGCCGATCATTCCCATCAATTTCGTCGGGAGCGGCATTCCGATATAGGTTTGGCCGGCTTTTTTGTAGACTCCGATCTTGCACGGTAAAAAGAAAGCCATTTCCAAATGCTGATCCAGTACTTTCTTTGCCTCCTGGGGATTGCAGACATCCAAGAGAAGAAAATCCTGGTCAAAATCCACGCCTTTCGTTTTTAAGGTCTCTTGAAAATTCAATTCATTCAGCACGCCAAAGCCGTGGTTTGGCAGGCTCATTTTTATCGCTTGAATCGCTTCGACAAAAGATTTGTCCGTAGTTACCGTATAGTTCATATCCATTAGCAAACACTCCTTTATTATTCAGTAATCATTATATACCCGGGCTCAAGAATTTATAACAGCCAAGATTGGACTATGGTAAACTATAAGGAACAAAGTAAAAAATCACTGAATCAGGAGGAAGGACTAATGAAAATTTATCTCACAAGGCATGGTGAAACCCAGTGGAATCAGGAACGACGGATGCAGGGCAGTAAAAATTCTTCCTTAACGGCAAAAGGGATTGAGGATGCACAAAAACTGCAAGAACGATTAGCCTCCGTGGAATTTGACAGGATCTACGCTTCTCCCTTAGGCCGAGCGGTGGAGACGGCGGAAATCCTTAAAGGAAATCGGGAACTGGAAATTGAAAAAGTCCCCGAATTTATGGAGATGCATTTTGGAGAATGGGAAGGCCGAACCGTGGAAGAAATTGAAGATGCTTATGGTCAGGGGTACCGAAACTTTTGGGATGC
>JBEPWR010000016.1:0-13104 GCA_041642335.1 Eubacteriales bacterium | reverse complement strand
CGACGTTTAGGAGAAATTTACTCTGAGGTTACCGGTGGGGAGGCTATCCCCCTTACTTCGGGAGGCGCCACCTATGCCAGAGCAATGCCCAATTGTGTGGCCTTTGGTGCGGTACTTCCCGGAAGGGAAAAGACCGAACATCAGCCCAATGAACACATTGTTCTAAAGGATTTCCTGAAGGTTACGACGATTTATCTAAATGCCATCGAAAAATTAACGTCAGGAGAAGGAATATAAATGCGGAGAAGAAGAATGAAGAACGGCGTGGAAAGATTACTGGCTCATCGGGAATGGTTAGAGGAGGAGCCGGAAAAATTACCGGGAAACTGGGAGAAAGTCACGGAAGGGAAAAAAATACATCTGGAAATCGGCATGGGGAAGGGCCAGTTTATCACTACGCTTGCAAAAGACCATCCGGAGAATTTTTATCTTGGAATGGAGATTAAAGAAGAGGTCCTGCTTCGGGGTGTGGAAAAGGCCATTGAGGAGGACCTTCCTAATATTAAATTTTTATGGAAAAATGCTGAGATTCTGGATCAAATCTTTGAAGAAGACGAGGTTGAGAGAATTTATCTGAATTTTTCCGATCCCTGGCCGAAGAACCGATGTGCAAAGAGGAGACTGACCCATAAACGGTTTTTGGACAAGTACCAAAAGATTCTTGTAAATAAGGGAGAAATCCACTTTAAAACCGATAACGAGAAGCTTTTCGAGTTTTCCCTGAATTCCGTAGCCGATGCAGGCTTTACCTTGAAAAATATCTCTTTTGACTATCATAACTCCGGGGAGATGATCCCTGCAACCACCGAATATGAAGATAAGTTTTCGGCATCGGGAATGAAGATTTATCGTTTTGAGGCGATTTTAAACAAGTAAAATATAGCTCCTTTCAGGATTTATTCCGGGAAGGGGTTTTTTAAAAAAAGAAATAATCAGAAAACTTGAACAAATCAGCAAATTGTGATATATTCATGAAACAGGTTTTTGACTGTCAAACTAAAAAATTGTGTATACTGAAGGACACAAAAGAAAGGGAGTTTTAGATGAGGTTATTAATTTCAATTATCAATGATCCGGATTTGGTAACGGATATTCTGGAGGAGTTTTACCAGGAGGACATTCAGGGGGCTACCGTGATGGACAGTATGGGAATGGCTCATATTATGGCTTATCATGTACCCTTTTTCTCGCGATTTGCGGAATTTGGTGAAGACCCTCAACGAAATAAAACCATATTTGCTGTGGTGGAGACTGATGAAATTCGAGAAAAGGCCGTACGGGCAATTGAGAAAATCACCGGGGATCTGGATGAATCCGAAACCGGAATTGTCATTACCCTGCCCATTGATTATGCTAAAGGTTTGGCGAAGTTAAAGGGGGATGAGTAATCACTATGGATATCTCCCTTGCGATTGGAATTATATTTCTAGCGGGAGCAGCAGGAGGGAAACTGGCTCGCTATGTAAAACTTCCTTCGGTTACAGGAAATTTATTAGCCGGGGTTCTGGTGGGTCCTTCACTTTTAGGTTTATTGGATGCAAATGCCCTCAGTGATTTAGCTCCGATTAATGATTTAGCCCTCGGAGTTATCGCCCTATCCATCGGAGCGGAGCTTCATTGGGGAAGAATGAAAAAATTGGCAAAGGATGTCGCAAAAGTTTTTGCCGTAGAAGCGGTTATTACCTTAGCGGTGGTATTTACCGCTCTGTACTTCTTTGGAGTTCCTTTTCGCTACGCCTTGATTTTTGGAGTGATCAGTATTGCCACAGCTCCGGGAGCAATTGTTGCCTGTATTCGGGAAAATCCTATTAAAGGAAATTTCAGCAATGTGCTCCTATCCGTAGTTGCATTGGATAATTTATTTGCAGTGACCTTATTCGGTGTGGTGTTGAGTTTTATGCAAGTGGCCTACGCTGCCGCCGGTGCGGAAATGGGTTCAGCGGTAGCAATGGCCAGCCGGGATATCGGAATCGCACTGGTACTTGGATTAATCGCGGGTATTTCTCTTATGGCTACGGCTAAGTGGGCAAAAAAAGATGCACATATTCTGGTAGTGGTACTAGGTGTGCTGTTAATCACCGTAGGAATCTCCAATCAGTTGGGAACACCGTCCTTACTGGCTGCAATCAGTGCCGGGGCTCTTTATACCAATCTTGCTAAAAAGCCTCAGAGGATTAGCCGTGCACTGCTGAATGTGGAGGATCCCATTCTGCTGGCATTTTTAACACTGGCTGGGGCGAAGCTGGATTTAGGGGCTTTGCCGGCAGTTGGACAAATCGGCATAATCTATATTATCGCGAGATTTATTGCAAAACTTGTGGGAAGCAGAGTAGGCAGTTCAATGACCCTCTTCCCGGCTACCTGGAAAACGAATTTGGGTCGGGCCCTAACCCCTCAAGCAGGAGTGGCAATCGGTTTGGGAATTATTGCAGAGCAAAAGGAGGTTTTTGAGCCGGGTACGATTATGCCGGTAATCCTAGGAGCCGTTGTGGTGTTTGAAATATTCGGCCCCATACTGGTAAACAAAGCCCTGTGCGATGTTGATCGGGTTGCGGATTTACAATCATAAGGAAAAGGCAAAAGATAAGATTCCAAGATGAACACAATCAAATAAAAAAATAATTAAACAAGAAAACAAGAAAACAAGAAAACAAAAATAAAACCGATACCTAAATTAACAGCAAAGGCTAACTTAGGCATCGGCTTTATTTTTTGTTTGAGAATAATAGTTTTTACTCCGGGACAAACTCTTCATCGTAGAGGACGTAAAAGATGAAAGAGATACTGAAGGCTGCCGCGGAAAATAAGGATGTAGCATAAACCCCGATTTTTTCTACGCCTTCGGGGGTGGTGGTAAGACTTTGGAAAAAAGACAGATCCGATCCAAAGACCAGTAAGACAGGCAGGATCGAAATAGACAGTAAAAAGGCCATCTTTAAAAACAAGCCCTGCATTCCAAAAAACAATCCTTCAGTGTTTTTTCCGGTTCGATTGCTAAAGACGGAACTGATTTCACTGAGCATTGCAGGGGGGAAGATAAAAGCCGCTCCTGCAACGGGAATACCGATTAGGGCGAAAATGATGAAACCGAAATAATTCGGGAACACTCTTCCCACACCGAAAAGGGCAAGGGACAAGAGAATTAACAGTGCTAACGAGATTAACATAGGGATTTTATAACCGATTTTTTTACACAGTTTGTTAATCGGATAAAAACAAAGAGCGGCTACACCGAAAAGCAGCGCTGAAGCTACGGTAATATAGGAAGTACTGTAGCCCATGACGTCTTCAATGTAATAATTTAATGATGCCCGAATCGTATTAAAGCCTAGAAAAAAGAATAGAAATCCGAATAGGTACATCACAAAGGGCCGGTCCTTCAGGGCCATTTTCATTGAAGCGAAAAAAGGTTCTTTGGAAATTTTCCCTCCGGAAAACTTCCGTTCATCGATGCTAAAGGAGGTTATCCATACCCCAACCAAAGCGAGGGATGAAAGCAGGATTACCATATAACGAATGCCTTGTAAATCATCACCCTTTCCGAAAAATTCGATCAGTACCCCCGGTAGGATCATAGCAATTGCCGTATAAAGCAGACGGAAAACCGATTGCCAGGTGGACAGATTCAGCCGATCACTACGGGTTTGGGAAATCTCCGGAATCAATGCATTATAGGGTCCGCCCACGATGGTATAAAAAATAAAAAACAGAGAACCCACCACCGACAAATAAAGAAAGGTGGAAAAATTTCCGTCTCCCGTGACCGGATAGAAGTATGCAACAGTGCTTATGGAAAGCGGTAAGATTCCTGCAAAGATAAAAGGGATTCTCCGACCCCATCGGGAATCAAAGCGGTCTGAAAGAAATCCCACAATGGGTTCGAAAATCACATCGACAAAACGGGCAATCAGGAGCGCAAAGGATATCAGTATGGGAGGCAGTAGCGGGCTCAGGGATGAGGATGCCGGTGGCAGATAGAAGTACAGCACCCATTGGGCAAAGATCTGGTCCACAATAGCATAGCTCACGCCGAGTCCGTAAAGCACCTGTATTTTAAGGGGTAGACGAGAAACAATCCTGTTTTTTTCCATTGAATCACTCCTTCCCCTATAGTATTCGACAAATTTTTAAATTATCCTTTAAGAATGAGCCTGTTGTTCCACCAATTTTTCGCTTTTTCTATCCTTGGAAGGCTTGGAAATCTCTCCGGCTCTTTCCAGTGCGAATTTTGCTGAAATCGGTCCGATTATCTCATAGACCAGCACGCCTCCAAGCACTACGGTGCTGATTTGGTCCCCGATGCCGGGGATCTCCTGTTTTACTAAAATGGCAAGGCCGATGGCAACTCCCGCTTGAGGCAGTAAGGAAAGGCCTAAATTTTTAGCAACAGCGGAAGGCGAATGATTGACTCTACATCCCAGATAGGAACCAAAGATTTTACCGATTCCACGGGCAACCACATACCCGATTCCCACTGCACCCATGGTACCGAGGGAAGACAGATGAAGGCTCACACCGGCTAAAGTAAAAAAGAATAAATAGATCGGTGGAGTAAAGGTATCAATGGAACGGAACAGCCGCATATGATTTTGCATGACATTGGTAATTGTTGCGCCAATCATCATAGAGGTTAATATGGGAGACAGATGAATCATATGAGCAAGTCCTGTACCGGCAATGACAACGGCAAGAACAATACCCAGGGTTTCACTGTCGTTACGGCTTTTATTGGTTAGGAATGTAAGAAGCATTCCTAAAATGAATCCGACGACTAAGGACCCGATGATTTCGATAAAGGGTAGAGAAAACATAAATAGTGCCGAGGATTCTCCGGAGGCCATGGACATCTTTGTCAGTGCAATGGCGATACCGAAACTGATTACACATAGGGCGTCATCAATGGCAACTACCGGTAATATGGTTTTGGTTAAAGGACCCTTTGCATGGTACTGTTTGATAATCATCGTTGTAGCTGCAGGCGCCGTTGCGGAAGCAATGGTTCCAAGCAGCAGACTGAAATGAAAGGATTGATTCAGAATGAAAAATAAGATGCTGAATACAGAAAAAATAGTTATTAGTCCTTGGAATAAGGTAATGCTGAAGATTTTCTTGCCGACTTTTTTCAGATCGGTTATTAGAAATTCGCTTCCGATGGAAAAGGCGATTGCACCAAGAGCAATGTCGTTTACAAAGGAAAAGGCTTCGATATTCTGTTCGCTTATAAGCCCTAAAAAAGATGGTCCAATTAATAAACCACCGAGTAAGTAGCCGGTAATGGATGGGATTTTAAAGAGTTTTGCAAGCCGTCCGCCCATGATTCCGGTTAACAAAAGGATACTGATTTTAATTAAGATATTCAATGCTGATGCGCCTCCTCAGATTTTGGTAATGCACAGTTTTTTAAGCCAAATATTTCATCGATCGGTAGGGTGAACGCAAGTCCCGTACATTCATTATGAAGATCGCCCACCACGGTATTAACACAGGTTATCGCTCTATTTGCTACTTCCTTACTCGGGACAATTGTAAAAATCGTTTTATTATAAGGCCGTGAAGTATCCACCATACCTCGAAGACGGCCAAGAATCGGAATATCCGTGTTTTTGTTGCCAACCAGCGCACTGGCCATTCCCTGGCTATCTAGAATCGTTGCTCCCTGAATTCCGATGTCTACAAATGCTTCCAATAATTCATCCAATACATCGGTCTTATTTAAAACAATAAATAAAGCATACATATAAAAACCTCCTTGAATCTTATTTGAATCTTGATAAATACCCAACACTTCATTATTATACTCCTTTATTTATAGATGTCAAATGATAACCCCAAGGACCTTAAAGCTTAAAAAATAAACATTTCTTCCGGGGGGGAATGTTATTTGAGAATAGGAAAAAAATCTTCGTTATACGAAATAATTGTTGAAATATTTCCACTAGCAAGATATTATAGAATTAACACAATATTAGGAGGTTGTTTATGAAAAAAACATGGAATCTAGATGCACTGTATTCATCCTTTGACTCGAAAGAATTTCAAAGTGATCTTCAGTTATTAAAAACCGGAATTGAGGAAATGAATCGGTGGGCAGAGGAAAACCTGAAAGACCCGGAGAAACCGGTGGAAAAACTTAAAAAAGTAATCATAGATCAGCAGCAGGTCGGAAGCCTTATGCGTAAGCTGATGTCCTATGCAAATCTTCGGGCAGCCACGAATGCCAAAGATGAAGAGGCCGCAAAGTATATGGAAAAAATCAATAAAGCAGCTACGGAACTGACAAAAGCTTCGGTATTGTTTGATAAATGGTTAAAAGACCGTGAGGATTTAGAAAGCTTAATTGCTTCTTCGGAAGTACTAGAGGAATATGAGTTTTATCTAAAGGAAAAGTACAAAAAGACCCAGTATCTTCTTAGCGAAGAAGAAGAAATCACCATTGCAAAAATGCAGGAAACCGGTTCCAAAGCCTGGTCAAACCTTCAAAATGTGATTTCTTCCACGCTGATGGTCGATATTGAACTGGAGGGAAAGAAGCAAAAGCTTCCCTTACCGGCTGCAAGAAATTTAGCCTTCCATAAGGATCCTGAGGTTCGAAAGAAAGGATATGAGGCGGAATTAAAAGCCTACGAAAAAATTGAAGAGTCCTCGGCTGCAGCCCTAAACGGCATCAAAGGCGAGGTGCTTACCACAACAAAAATGCGGGGCTATGACAGTCCCCTGGAAGAGACGGTACTCAAATCCCGAATTGATCAAAAGACCTTAGACGCCATGCTTGAGGCGATGAAGGAGAGTCTGCCGAAATTCCGGGAGTACTATAAGCGTAAAGGAGAACTGCTGGGGCATCAAAACGGTCTTCCCTTATATGATATGTTTGCTCCCATTGGCGAGGCGGATATGGGCTTTACCTATGAGGAGGCAAAGGATTATATCTTAAAGAATTTCAAGACCTTCAGTCCGGAGTTGGAAGAATTTACGAAAAAAGCCTTTGAAAATGAATGGATTGACGCTGAGCCCCGGGAAGGAAAAAGGGGCGGCGCATTTTGCGCAAACCTTCATCCCATCGGAGAGAGTCGGATCCTCGCAAATTTCGACGGCAGCTTCAGCAATATGACCACGCTGGCCCATGAACTCGGACATGCTTTTCACGGAGAGAACCTGAAGGATGAGCATCTTTTAAACAGTGGATACACCATGCCCATCGCGGAAACCGCATCCATATTCTGTGAGACCATTGTTGTCAATGCCGCATTAAAAGAAGCGGATAAAAAAGAGGCCTTTACTATTCTAGAGGCTAATCTGCAGGGAGCAGGCCAAGTAATTGTGGATATCATGGCGCGATTCCTCTTTGAGAGTAAAGTCTTTGAAATCCGGGAAGACCATGCCCTGTCGGTGAAAGAACTAAAAGAGACGATGCTTTGGGCACAAAAAGAGGCTTACGGGGATGGGCTTGATCATCATGCGCTTCACCCCTATATGTGGGTGAATAAGCCTCATTACTATTCTGCGGGCCTTAGTTTTTATAACTTCCCCTATGCCTTCGGCTTACTCTTTGCAAAAGGGGTTTACGCCGAGTATTTAAAGCGGGGAGAAGCCTTTGTACCGGAATACACGAAACTCCTGAAGGCCACCGGAAAGAATGAAATCAAGGATGTGGCGGAAATGGTCGGGATTGATGTTCAGAATCCGGAGTTTTGGAGAAGTTCCCTGGCCCTTATTGAAGAAGATATTGAAGAATTTATTCGGCTGAGCAAAGAGGTATAAAAAAGAGGTGAAACCGTAGAAATTGTTAAAGATATAGCAATCATGAATTGACATGCTTATCCCCAGTAAGCTATGATAAGGTTGTAGCTATTATTTACGGAGGTGTGAACGATGAAAAATTACCGGGATATTTTAACCATGGCAGTAGAAAATGAAGTGGAAGCCCATGAGTTTTACAAGGCGGCGGCATCAAAAGTAGCGGATAAGAACCTTAAAAAAACCTTTGAAGATCTGGCAAAGGAAGAGACCAAACACAAAGTTCTCTTACAGGGATACCTGAAAAATGATTTAAAGACCATGAAGTTTAAAGAC
Organism: Eubacteriales bacterium; assembly: GCA_041642335.1. GTDB lineage: Bacteria > Bacillota > Clostridia > Peptostreptococcales > T1SED10-28 > Isachenkonia. The sequence goes on along the minus strand of JBEPWR010000016.1, from coordinate 5,034 downwards.
AATAAAGATTTTCAGGTTTCCGAAACCGTGGAAGAAAAAACATTGACAACGGATATGAGCTTTAAAGATGCGATTGCCCTTGCCATGAAAAAAGAGGAAGAAGCCATGAATATGTACCGCCAATTTGCGGAAGCCAGCGAAGATGACAAGCAGCGGGAGACTTTTGAGGAATTGGTAAAAATGGAACAACAGCATAAGACAAGACTGGAAGATATTTATACCAATGCAGCCTTTGTTGAGGTTTGGTAAAGTCGGGGAACTAAAAAACACAAAATATTAATCGATAAAAAAAGCCTGCTCCTTATGTACTTAAGGAGTGGGCTTTTTTGTAAATATCCGCTTTGTCTGCGGTATTCAGAAGTTTTTCCGTGATTGCGGCAATCGAAAGAATTACGACAATATTGACGGTAAACCGGGTAAGCATAAAGGTCCATCCCAGGGCGCTGGCTTCAAATAATAAGAGGGGTATTTTTGTTGTGGACCAGGCACCGATAAAGATCAGCACATTTGAGAGCTTGCTTCCTTTTTTGAGTAGAAGCCCCGCAATCGGAAAGGCCACATACAAAGGTCCGGCAGCCAGGGATCCCATGAAAAAGGCAATCACCTTTCCAAGAGAACCGGAATTTTCTCCCATCAGTTTCATCATGGTCTCCCGGGGAACCCATATGTCCATCAGACCGAGAATAATGAAAATCGGTGGAACCACATAAAGCATCTCCAAGGTGTTCGCCTTTGTATGATCCAAGGCGGTAAAACCAATTTCCGGAGCGACAACCAACATAAGAATATTGAGCATCAGTAAAATCAAGGCAACCTTATAACGATTTATAAATTTTTTCATCCTAAAACCACTCCAATCACCATGGCTACTCCGAAGGAAAAGGAAAAAGCCAGGATATTTCTCAGAACCGTCGCATGTTTACCAAAATACTGGATTTCCACAGGTATGGTTACCACTCCTACCATCATTAGGGTGGAGATGAAAACCGCTATTTGCATAAAACCTGCGCCGTTATCCAGCAAAGTGGAGGCTAAGGGGAAGGCAACAAAACCGGGAATAAGAGTAATTCCTCCAACAATGGCGGCAAGGAACATTCCGAAGAATCCGGACTCTCCTCCGATAAGTCTCGAGATGGTATCCGGCTCGAGGACTGCAAGCATCAGCCCGATAATTACAAGGATGGCGATAAATTGAGGGAGGATATTCTCAAAGGCCTTCCATGCTTTTTTGAGGGCTTTCTTTGTTTTGCTACGATCTTTAAAAAAGGATAGGGATAATAAAATACCGGCTAGGACATAAAGAATTATGGTAAACATAAAGTAGCTCCTTTCCTTGTTTACCCCCCCTACATGAGGGGTATTAATCTGATATCATTATAAAGAGTTGAACCCATTTTGTCAACAAGATAAATAAGAAGTATTGTAAAGTCCGGGAATTTGGGTAATAAGATAGTATCAACAGGTTAATCTACTTGAAGGTTTAGCGGTAGATAAAAAACAGGAGGGATTGATATGGTGAAGGTTATTATTCTTGAGGATATCGGATGAGGATTTTCAAAACTTCGGCCCATCGTGGATGAGGCCATCAAAAGACTGGAACTGAAAAGTGAAATTACAATGATCTGTAACACGAAGGAAATTGAGGAGTATCACATTGATCAATTGCCGGCCCTGATCATTAATGGAGAAGTTGCTGTGAAAGGATGGGTGCCATCGATTTTTAAAATGCCGGAAATTATCGAAAAGCATCTGTCCGATGCTTAGAAGATCAAAGGAGAGAGGAAATGATTATTAAAGGAAAGTATAATGAAGCCAAAGTTTTCAGCGACGAACTGGAAGAACAGACAAAAGAGCAGATCCGTACCTTATGCGATCAGGATTTTTTGAAGGATGCAAAAATACGGGTAATGCCCGATGCCCATGCAGGCATGGGATCGACGATCGGAACAACCATGACGATTAGGGATAAAGTTGTACCAAACCTTGTGGGTGTGGATATCGGATGTGGGATGCTCACGATTCCTATCGGGAAAAAGGAAGTGGATCTTCGAAAACTGGATTTATATATTCGGGGCAATATCCCCAGCGGTTTTAAAAACCATAAGAAACCGCAAATTGACTATATAGAGGAAATTCGTAGTCTGCGGGGGATTTCCTCCCTGGATAAAAGCGCCGAAGAATTCAACAAAGCCTTGGGGAGTCTCGGCGGAGGAAATCATTTTATCGAAATTGATCGGGACGACCAGGGAGAACAGTACCTGGTTTTTCATAGCGGAAGCCGGAATTTAGGGTATCAGATCGCAAGACATCACCAAAAAATTGCCCAGAACAATCTTAAAAATCAATCCCATATACCAAAGGACCTCTGTTATCTCGAAGGGAAAGACATGGAGGATTACTTGCATGATATGGGCTTGGTCCAGCGTTATGCGAAGGTGAATCGGGAAGTGATGGCAAGAAAAGTGCTGGAAGAATTTTTCAACCGCTCCTTTGAGGAACAGGAGAGCTTTCATACCATTCATAATTATATCGATCTTCAGGACCATATCTTACGAAAAGGAGCCATCTCCGCAAAAAAAGGAGAGAAGTTATTAATCCCGATTAATATGAAAGACGGAAGTCTTTTAGGCGAGGGCCTGGGCAATGAGGACTGGAACTATTCCGCTCCCCATGGTGCCGGAAGACTTATGAGTAGAACGGAGGCTAAAAAGCAGCTTTCAATGGAAGTCTTTAAAAAATCCATGAAGGAAATCTATTCTTCCTCGGTAAGTTCAAAGACCCTTGATGAAGCTCCAATGGCCTATAAGTCCATGGAGGAAATCTTAAAATATATCCATCCCACCGTAAAGATTCTAAAACATTTAAAACCGATTTATAATTTCAAAGCTTCATAAAAATGATAAAAAGAAAGCTGGAGAGGAAATGAAAGAAATTATTTTAGATCTGAAAAATGTGCATAAAAGCATCAAGGGTAAAAAAATAATCAAAGGGATTGATTTGGAACTGTATCCGGGAGAAGTGCTGGGTTTTTTAGGACCGAACGGTTCAGGAAAAACCACGACGCTTAGAATGATTGTAGGACTGATCAAAATGACTAAGGGAGAAATTTCGATTGCCGGACATTCCATTAAAAAAGAATTCGTCAAGGCCATGAGCAATGTAGGCTGTATTATTGAAAATCCGGAAATGTATGATTATCTTTCGGGTTGGGAGAATCTTAAAATTCTGGCATCCATGGAGAAGGAAATTACTAAAGAAAGAATGAAAGAAGTGGTAAGTCTGGTAGGCATGGAAAAACGGATCGATGATAAGGTTTTCACCTATTCCTTGGGGATGAAACAACGGCTGGGCATCGCTCAGGCCATCATGAAACGACCGAAACTATTAATTCTTGATGAACCGGCCAACGGTCTCGATCCCTCCGGCATCAGTGAATTTCGCAAACTTATTCGAAAGCTGGCCCACGAAGAATCCATGGCGGTTCTGGTATCCAGTCATATTTTAGCGGAAATTGAAATGATGAGTGATCGGGTGGCCATCATTAAGCAGGGGGAGATTGTAAAGGTGACCACGGTAAAGGATATCATTAAGGATAAAGGCATTACCTGGAAGGTAAAAGAGACCGAAAAAGCAAAAAAACTGCTGGAAGCGGAGTTTGGCGCCGTGGTAGAGATCAAAGAGGATCAGAGCCTTCTGGCTTTTGTGACAGAGGAACAGGTACCGCTGATCAATCAGTGTTTTATGGAGAGGGGTCTTGGGCTGATCTATGTAAATAAAAATCAAAAATCCCTGGAGGATTTATTCCTAAACCTGACTGAAGGTGATGAAATTGTATAGTTTGGTAGGAAACGAAGTATATAAAATTATTATGAAAAAACGTTTGTGGGTGATTGTGGGAATTCTGATCATCCTCATAGGGCTATTTGCATACGGGGAGAACTATACCCGGGAACGAACCCAAAACCAGATTGCCCAGCGTCTGGGAATTGAAGATACCGAGGATTGGCGGGAAATTACCAATCAGCAGTTAAGAGACCTGGAGAGACGACTGGATAACCCGCTTATTCCCGAGGAAGGAAGAGCCAGTATTCGGGTTCGGGCAGAGCAGTTACGGTACTATTTATCAGAAGATATTAATCCGACGACCTTCAGTTCGGCACAGTTTATGAGTAACTTTATGGAACGGTCCATATTTTTATTTCTCCCCTTACTGATTATTCTTCTGGCCTCGGATATCGTATCGAAGGAAGCAACCAGTGGCACCATCAAACTTCTGATGACTAGGCCGGTACCGAGATGGAAGATCCTTTTGTCAAAAATATTAGCCCTTACAATTCTTGAAATGATCGTCATTTTATTAATGGCGGTAATCGCTCTGGCAATCTCCTATATCACTTTTGGATATGGAGGATTTAAGGAACCGGTCATTACAGGTTTTCGAATTGTCAATGGGGAGTTGGATGTATCCAATGTCCAAAGCGTATCCAGGGGAACTTATATTTTTATGACCTATGCTTTGGGCTATATTGTCGCTTTTTCCATTGGAAAGATGGCCCTGATGGTCTCTGTCCTGGTCAAGAGTACCGCGGCTTCCATCGGGATTATGATGTCTTCCCTAATCGGCGGCACTTTCTTAAGTTTTTTTATCAGTGACTGGGAGATCACCCGGTACTTATTTAATGTAAATCTCAATCTTACCGATTTTTTATCCGGGGATCTGCAACCGGTAGAGGGCCTAAGTCTGGGCTTTTCCATCAGTGTATTACTTGTTTGGGCATTTGTTTCGGTGATCGTGGCTTTCGGGGTGTTTCATTATAAGGATATTTTTGATTAGGAGGAGAAAGATGATGAAAAAGATCAAAAAGCTCTTGTGGCCGCTTACCTTGGCAAGTATGGTTATTGCAATACCGGTTTTTATTTTCGGAATCTTTCAGTCCTTTGAGGTAACCCAGGGGGCCTTGGAGGAGGAGGAAGTAATTATGGAGGAAAACAACCGGGAGGAAAGGCAACAGGAAGAGGAAGAAGAAAGTGGTG
>JBEPWR010000015.1:0-13247 GCA_041642335.1 Eubacteriales bacterium | reverse complement strand
TGGGAATTGTGATTCTTTTTACGGCGGAAATCTATGCAGGAATCGGTGGGAAGGGTGGAACCACCGCAGCATTTTCCGTACAGGTGAGCCGTTTGATCATGAGTATTTTCGGATAGGAGGAAATTAAATGGAAAACCTAGAAATCATCATTACCGCAGTGATCGCCGGAGTTATGGCTTATGCAATCAGTGTGAAACTGGAAAAAGGTGCGGTCTTCGGTTCCGCAATTGTGGTGCTGCTGTCCGGTCTCTTTTTACCCCATTTCTTCGAAAACGGCGCAACCTTAGCGGTGGTGGCCACAACTTCTTCCTATGCGGGGATGGTTGCGGGCAAAAACGTACCGAATCTTCTGGAGATGGCCGTAGTAGGCTTTATTGTCGGCCTGGTCTTTATTTTAGCCGAACCGGCCTATGCCGGCGTGGGAGGAAAACTTGGTACCATGGCTGCCATTTCCTGTTTAACCTGGCTTGGATTTAAAAAAATTCACCGTCGGATTTTCCCGAAAAAACAGCAGACTGTTCAACGGGAAGCGGCCAGCAGAATGCAGTAAGGAATACGAGCAATCAGTCTCTTATAGAACCCGGAGCAGCAAAGGGGGATATGGGAGGCTTTTTTGTTTTCCCGGGAATTTTTGTTGAAATAAAAATATAATAAAGGTACAATAGAAAATATACTGAAAGAGAACCCTGGAATTTCAAAAATGGGAAGGGGTTCACTATCAAAGAACAAATAAGAGGTGGATACTGATGAAGGGAAATATTAAAAGCTATATATATTACTTTTTGCTTCTTTTTGCATTCTGGATCATTTTATCGCTGCAGTTTACCTTGGAAATCGCGGTGGTGGGTTCGGTTATTGTGCTCTTTATTATGGGGTATACGAAGGATATGTTATTTACCCCACAGGAAACCAATCTGTTTAATGTAAAAAAAATTCTTCTATTCCTGAAATTTATCGGTATTTTATTAATCGAAATTTTAAAATCCAATATCCAGGTGGCAAAAATTGTGCTTTCACCGTCCCTACCCATCGAGCCTTCTTTTATCAGAGTCCCCCGGACCTTCAAAAGAGATTTTGATAAAGTGATCTATGCAAACGCCGTAACCTTAACACCGGGAACCCTAACGGTGGATGTGGACGAGGACGGCTTTTTAATCCATGCCTTAACCCGGGAAGCGGCTGAAGGACTGGACGGGAGTATTATTGAAAAATCCATCCGAGAACTGGAGGCGGAATAACCATGATGGATCATCTTTTATTAGGACTGGCAGTAACCTTAAGTCTGTTGATTTTTGTATGCCTTTACCGGGCGTTTGCAGGCCCCAGTGCCGCAGACCGGGTAGTGGCCATCGATGTAATTTCCACGAAGGTGGCGGTATTAATTGTTTTGCTGTCGATTCTGACGGAACAGGAAAGTTTTATGGATGTGGCCCTGATTTACGCGATGATGGGTTTTATCACAACCATTGCGGTATCAAAATTTTTGGAAAAAGGAAAGCTCTATTAAGGAGAGATTGTGATGCTTAGAGAAATCATCGTACTTATATTATTTGTCAGCAGCGGATTCTTTTTTGCAGTAGGAACCCTGGGGCTTCTTCGAATGCCCGATGTCTTTACCCGGATGCATGCCAGTACCAAATGCGACACCTTAGGTGCGGGACTTGCGCTGATTGGGGTAGCCGTATATGCGGGGTTCAGTATGGTCAGTATAAAGGCCCTGGTAATCATTGCTTTTATCTGGATTACCAATCCCACCGCGGCCCATATCATTGCCAAGGCCAAGCATATCGGGGATCAACGAAGGGCCTAGGGATTTGAGGATAAGGAGTGGAATTTATGGAGATCTTAAACACATTCTTGGTGTTGTTTTTAATTGTATGTGCCATCGCCGTGGAGAGAACAAGGGACTTACTGAGCGCCGTAATTATTTTTGCCTCCTACAGTCTGATCATGTCGGTATTATGGCTGATGCTAATGGCTCCCGATATCGCCATGACGGAAGCGGCGATCGGTGCGGGCGTGACCACCATCTTATTTATTGCAGTAGTAAGCCGGACGGGGAGGATGGAAAAATGAGAAATGGATTGTTATTGGTTGTCTTATTGATACTCGCGGGAATCATGATCGCCTCCGTGGAGGAAATGCCCGGCTACCGCAGTGGGGATGTGCCTTCCTATAATGAGAATACGGAGTTTTATTTGGAAAATGCCACAGAAAAAGGCAATTCTCCCAATGTGGTCTCTGCCATCATCACGGATTTTCGCGCCTTTGATACCCTTGGGGAAGCAACGGTTCTCTTTACATCGATTGCGGCAGTAATTACCGTACTGCAGAGTAATAAATCAAAAAGAGGTGAGCACTGATGAATGATTTAATTGTTCAAACCATTACCCGACTGGTGGTGCCCTTTATTCAGTTATACGGGGTATTTATTGTAATTAACGGTCATCTGTCTCCGGGAGGCGGCTTTGCCGGCGGGGCGGTGCTTGGAGCGAGTATTGTTCTGTATACCCTAGCCTTCGGTCTGGAAAAAGGCAGTGAAAAAATGCCCCACAGGGTTTCGTCAAAAATGGAAGCCGGCGGAATTTTGATTTTTCTATCCATCGGACTGGTTGCCACCTTCCTGGGCTATAATTTTCTGACCAATAAAGAGATGGGCATACCCATGGGAACCCTGGGCAATATCCTAAGCGCGGGGATTATCCCGCTGATTACCGTTGCCATCGGTATGAAAGTCGCCAGCACCATCGCCACCTTGTTTCATACAATGATTGAGGAGTGAAGATTGATGAATTTTATAATCGACAATATTAATTTCATTGGTGCCATAATCCTGTTTGTAATCGGGCTCTATACGGTGCTGACCCATCCGAATCTGATTAAAAAAATTATCGGGATCAATATCATGGAAACCTCCGTTTTCCTTTTTTTTGTATCCATCGGATACATTGCCGGCGGACGGGCACCGATTATCACCGAAGGGGTTCCCCTGGAGCGCTACGTCAATCCCCTGCCCTCGGCAATGATTTTAACGGGGATTGTGGTGGCCGTAAGTATAACGGCCTACGCCCTGAGTATTATTGTAAAAATACATGAGGCCTACGGAACCATAAATTTGGACGAAATTATGAAAATGCGGGGTGGGGAAAATGGCTGATTTTTTTCACTTTCCAATCTACTTACTGATACTTCTGTTAATAGGAGCGGTGGTTATCCCGCTGGTGAATAAGCGCTATAATAAGTACTCAAGAGGAATGATTATCGGAACCATGTTTATGGCCCTCCTTTTAGCCGGAGTTACCCTGATTCAGGTTAGGGTTTACGGTCCCTTTTCCTATAACTTTGGGAACTGGGCCGCAAATGTGGGCATTCAGTTTATTATTGATGATTTTTCCGCCCTGATGACCTTTGTGATCGTGCTCTTATCCCTCTTAATTATTATTTATTCCATTCGGGATGTGGAACATGAAATTCACCCCAAACAGCTTTTGGGATACTACTGTCTGGTGTTTTTACTGGTCTTTTCCATGATCGGTATTACGCTGACCAATGATCTGTTTAACCTTTATGTCTTTATGGAGATTTTATCCCTGACCTCCTGTGGCATCATTTCCATCAAACGAAACAAGGAAAATCTCCTGGCAAGTTTTCGGTACCTGATGCTTGGAACCATCGGATCCATTTCGGTACTGCTGGGAATTGCACTGATTTATATGGTTACCGGAGAGCTGAATATGACCGCGATTTACCAATCGATTGATACGGTTTGGGAGCTTTATCCGAGAAATCTCTTGCTTGCCTTAGGCTTCATGATCGTCGGATTTGGGATCAAAGCTGCAATATTTCCGCTACATAGCTGGTTGCCCGATGCTCATTCCAATGCCCCCTCACCATCCAGTGCCCTGCTTTCGGGTCTTGTGGTTAAGGTTTATATCTTTGCAATTATCAAACTGCTTTTTCGAACCATGAACGAAGGAATCATCGTGGATACCATCGGCCTTAATGAGTACCTGCTGTACTTTGCCGCGGTAGGCATGATTATGGGCTCGGTATTTGCCATCGGGCAGACCGATATTAAAAGGATGTTGGCCTACTCCAGTGTGGCCCAGCTGGGATATATTGTTCTCGGATTGAGCCTTGCCACAACCGAAGGGCTGAGCGCCGCCTTTTTCCATGTGATTTCCCACGCATTGATGAAATCCGCCCTGTTTTTAAGTGCCGGGGCAATCATCTACAAAACGGAAAAACGAAAAATCAGCAATTTATCCGGGATCGGCTATGAAATGCCGATTACCATGGTGGTCTTTTCCATAGCCGCCCTGGGAATGATCGGGATCCCTGGGATCAGCGGCTTTATGAGCAAATGGTATCTTGCCCTGGCGGTCCTGGAATCCGGAAAACCCTGGTTTTTACTGGTCATTCTTCTCAGCAGTTTTTTAAATGCCGTCTATTATTTACCGATTATTGTATCCGCATTTTTGAAGCCCAGGGAAGACGGCAGCGAGGAAATGACCCGGGACGGAATTCCAAGAACCATGACCATGCCCATGATGATTATCGCAGGATTGATTTTGCTGCTTGGAATATTCCCCCAGATTATTATGAATATTATTGAGCGGGCCGTGCCCACTTTCCTGTAATTTAGAGGAGGAGAACGATGAAAGACTTGAATGAAAATCAAAAGGAAACCTTACTGCAAAAGATGGTGAGAAAACTGGATGCCTATTGTATCAGTTGCATCTTCATTTTTGCCTTAACATTAGGGATTATTGGGGCTTTTGTACTCTTAACCCTGGTCGTTAATCGTGGACCGGGCACCACCATCTTCGGGCTGGACTTTTCTGCAGCCGACAGATTTTTGGAGCTTGTCAAAAGTATTCCCTACCTTCCATTTATTGCAATGCTTGCACCGATGATCGGAGGTCCTGTGGAGGCATATATCGGAAGACGATCGGAAAGTCTTCGGGATTCCAGTGTGGTGGTGACAAACTTTATTACCTTTATCGCTATCTTAGCCATGTATCCCCAGGTACTGGAAGGGAGTATCAAAAATGCAATCCCCGGAGTATTTGGTATGGGGCTGCACTTCACTGTGGATATGCTGGGCTTTATCATGGCCTTGATTGCAGGGGTTTTATGGCTGATGGTGACGATTTATACCCGGGATTACATGAGAATTGAGCGGCATAGAAATCGATTTACGCTATGGATGGCCGTAACCTTCGGCGGGATTCTCGGTACCATTTTTGCCGGGGACATTCTGACCATGTTTTTATTTTTCGAGATGATGACCTTTACCTCCTATATGCTTGTGGCTCATAACCAATCCCGGGAATCCATGCTTGCGGGAAACAACTATATCTATATGGGTGTTGCCGGTGGACTGAGTATTCTTTTAGGGATCGTGCTGCTCTATGCATCCACAGGCACCCTGGAGTTTGTTCCCCTGGCTGCGGAGCTTAATGAAATGGGATGGATGAAGTACGCCATAACCCTCTTCTTTGTGATCGGTTTCGGGGTGAAGGCGGGCATGCTTCCCCTTCATATCTGGCTTCCCAAAGCCCATCCGGTGGCACCGACACCGGCCAGTGCCCTGCTTTCCGGAATTTTGATTAAGGTCGGGGCTTTCGGTATGCTTCGAATTGCCACCAGTTTTTTTGTGCCGGATTTAACCGATTTGGACGCTCTTGATCCGACACTTTGGGCGGTTTCCGAGAATATGGGGGCACTGATCATCTGGATCGGCATTGCTACCATGGCTGTCGGGGTATTTATGGCACTGCAGCAGACGCATATGAAAAAGATGCTGGCCTATCACAGCATCAGCCAGATGGGCTATATTGTTATGGGAATCGGAGTAGCCGCGTACTTAGGAGATTATGGCGCCATGGGCTTTACCGGAGCAATCTTTCACATCGTGAATCATGCCCTCTTTAAAGGGCTGCTCTTTATGGTGGCGGGACTGGTTTATTTACGGACTAAGGAACAGGATATGTATAAACTCGGCGGTCTGTGGCGAAAAATGCCCTTTACCGCGCTGCTTTGCCTGATTGCCGCCTTGGGAATTACCGGAATGCCCGGATTTAACGGGTTCGCCAGTAAATCCATGTTGCATCATGCAATTATTGAAGCCTATGAATACGGCCATTATTCCTTCCGATATGCGGAAGTGATTTTTACCATTGTCAGCGCCGGTACGGTTGCCTCTTTTATCAAGCTGTTCGGCTTTGTTTTTCTGGGAAAGCCCCAGGAAAAATTCAAATCTATTGGCGGAGATAAGGGAATGATGGATATGGGCATGGCCGGCCTTGCGATTTTGATCGTAGCCATTGGCCTGGTTCCAAGCTATTTTCTGAACAACTTTTTAATCCCCGCAGCCCGGCAGTTTGTCTATGACCCCTATTTTATCGAAAACTACCTGGTGGATATGAACTATTTCAACTACGGAGATATGTCCCTGATGTTCTGGATTTACCTCTTCGGTTTCGGGATCTTTATGGTGGGGAGTCGCTATCATCTGTTCCATTTGAGTATGCCGGACTGGATGAATGTGGAGTCGACGCTGTATCGTCCCATCTATAATCTCTTCTATAAAAATGCGATCAAAATTACGGATCGTTATGAAATGACGGTAATCAAACAGGACGTGATCATCTATGCGGTGATTCTGACCATAGCCCTGATCATACTGACCCGCTTTATCTAAGGCTGAGCTCTTGCTGTTCCTTCTTCATAAGGAGGCAAGAGCTTTTATCATAGGAGAGGATGTGAAAGAATGGATATTTCAAGAGGGATCATTCAAATATGGATGCCCGTATCCCTGGTGCTCTTTATTATTCTGGAGTTTTTGATTATTCCCTCTATCGGAGATAAAAAGCAGAAAGTTCGAAGAAACGTTGTGAAAATTTTTGTGCTGCTTACAACGGTTTTTATGATTCTGATTTTTGAGGAAGTGCAAAGGGCTCCCGTGGTCTATGAAATTGACAGCCTGTTCGGAATCGGTGCGGTCTTTCGTATTGATATGCTCAGCTATGTCTTTATTATCCTAACGGGAATTATCTGGTTGACCCTCGGAATTTACAGTCTGGAAGACATTAACTATGTGTTTTATACCTTGACCTACTTTGCTATTATCGGAACGTTGATGGCGGGAGATCTCTTAAGTTTCTTCCTGTTTTTTGAAGCCACTACCCTGATTTCCTATGCCGCCATGGTCTATCACCGGGGGGAAGATCAACTGGAAGCGGGAAATGTCTATGTGTATATGGGAATCATCGGCGGTCTTTTTGCACTGAGTGGAATCATCATGCTCTCCGCCTATACGGGAACCTTTGAATGGGCACCTATGGCTGTGCAGTTCAGTGAAATGGGATCGATCAAATATCTTATTGCCGCATTCCTGATCATCGGTTTCGGCGTCAAGGCGGGAATGGTGCCTTTTCATTTCTGGATGCCCCGGATCTATGAAGGAGGCCCGATTTCGATTATAGCCCTCTCCTCGGGAATTCTAATCAAAATCGGAGCCTATGCCATGATTAGAGTCATATCCGTGGTATATTCCCTCGTGGACAGTTCCCGCCTCAATGTGGTGGAGATGTTATGGCAGGTCTCCCGAAATATCGGAGCGGTGCTTATCTGGCTCGGAATTATTACCATGGTTGTGGGGGTTTTTATGGCCCTGCAGCAGGGAAATATGAAACGGATGCTGGCCTATCACAGCATCAGCCAGATCGGCTATGTGATTATGGGAATCGGAGTTGCGGGATATTTAGGGTATGAGGGAGCCATGGGCTTTACCGGTGCCATCTTTCATATGGTCAACCATGCCTTCTTTAAGGTGATTCTCTTTATGGTGGCCGGGCTCGTTTATCTTCGGACCCGGGAATGGAACATGTATAAGCTCGGAGGGCTGTGGAAGAAAATGCCCCTTACGGCCCTGCTTTGTTTAATTGCGGTATTTGGGATCACCGGGATGCCCGGCTTTAACGGTTTTGCCAGCAAATCCGTCCTGCATCACGCCATTGACGAAGCTTATATCTATGGACACAGCTCCTTTCGTTATGCGGAGATGTTATTTAACATTGTCAGCGCCGGAACCGTAGCCTCCTTTTTGAAGTTTTTCGGCTATCTCTTTCTTGGAAAGCTCTCTCCCGAGCATCAGGATATTAAAGGGGACCATTACCGAAGAAATGCGGCAATGGGAATTTTAGCGGTGTTTGTGGTGGCCATCGGACTGAATCCCTCCCTGTTTTTTGAAGGATATCTGATTCCTGCGGCCCGAAGCTTCACCTTCAGCCCGGAATTTATTCAAAGCTACCTGGTGGGACTGGAGTTTTTTACGGTTGAGGAAATTACCAGTATGGCCTGGGTTTATCTGTTGGGCTTTGGGATGTTTATCCTCGGAGTGAAGTTTCACCTGTTCAGTCTGCCCCTGCCGAAATGGATCAATGCGGAGCGCTTTATTTATAAACCGGTGACCACCGTATGTGAAAAGTTTCCCGACTTTTGCGTACAGCGGTATGAGAAACGGCTGATCTTCGGAGATGTGATTATTTACTCGGTTATTTTGACGGTGATTTTGGGGATGCTGGTGATTTTCGGAATTTAAAAAAATCGGAATACAGGCAGGAAATCCGGGAAAAAAGGCGAATAGATTAAGGGGAGGGGAGCACATATGCTGAAATTTTTCAGGGAGTTACTATCGGCAAGAAAACATAGAATCGAAATGGATGAAAAGATGATGGATCCCAAGAGCATTAATCAGTTTTTTAAAGGTCCCCGCTACAACAAGACCCTGGTAGAGCTCGGGAATCAAAAAACCCGAAAGCTGAAACAGGAACTGGACAAAGGGGAAAAGGAAATTCAGGCCCTGGAAGAAACAATTCGGCAAAAACATCAGAAGAAGGACCACCATATCAACAATATCATGGAACTCTCCCATGAAATCAATGCCCAGGCGAAAGAAGTCCCAAGGAAGGATCTGGACAGGGAAAAGTCGGAGATTGAAAAATGCAAGGAAGAAATCCGGGACTACAATGAGAAGCTTGAAAAACAGCATCTTGAGATAAAGGAAATGCAAAAAAAACTGTATAAAAAAATGGCAGAGGAGTCCTATACCCGTTTTCTCTATCAGCAGCAAAAACTGGTCAAGGTAAACCGCAGCATTGAAGGGCTTCGAAGAAAATTAAACGGGCTGCGGGAAGAAAAGGAAGGAATCGAGACGGAGTTGGGACAGTTATACCAGATGCTTCATGGGGTGTTGGGACATGAGCAGATGGAGCAGATGGATCTGGCTTTTCTGAAAAACCTGGAGGAGAAGGAGGCGTCGAACAATGATACGGGGCATCGGAATTGATATCATTGAAATAAACCGCATTGAAGAGGCCGTTGAAAAGAACCCGAAATTTCTAGCACGGATACTTACGGAGCGGGAAAGAAATTACATAAAAGAAAACCGAAGACCCCTCTCCACGGTTGCCGGCTATTTTGCCGCAAAGGAGGCCATAAGCAAGGCCCTGGGTACGGGATTTCGGGAATTTACCTGGCAGGATATTGAGGTGCAAAAGGATGAGAAAAACCGCCCCGTTGCCGTGCTTTATAATAAGGCGATGGAGCAGCTGGAGTATATGGATGCCACGGAGGTCTGGATCAGTATCTCCCACAGTAAAAAAGACGCGATTGCCCAAGCGATTATCAGTAAAGGAGGAGCTTTAAATGAATAAAAAGAGACTTCGTCCGGTATGGGCGGAAATCAACCTGGATCACCTGGCCCACAATATGGGGGAAGTAAAACGGGTAATTAAAGAAGGCACCCTTGCCTGTGCAGTAATCAAAGCCGATGGTTACGGTCATGGCGCGGTGGAGATTGCAAAGACCTTACAGGGCGCCGGAGCGGACCGGTTTGCGGTAGCCACACTGACGGAAGCCGTTGAACTTCGAAATGCGGGAATAACCCTGCCCATTATGATTCTCGGCTATACCCCCGATGAACAGGTGGGGGACCTCCTGCAATACGATATCACCCAAACCGTTTATACCTATGAACAGGCGAAGTTTTTCAGTGAGCAGGCGAAGGATCAAAATCAAAAAATGACCGTCCATATCAAAGTGGATACGGGCATGTCCCGTCTGGGTTTTCAAACCCATGACCAGGACCAAAAATTAATGGAGGAGATCCTGAGGATGGAGGGACTGGAAGTGGAGGGCATCTTTACCCACTTTGCCGTTGCCGATGATCGCCATAAGGACTTTACCTATGAACAGTTCGGTAAATTCCAGCAACTGGTGGAGAAACTGGAGGCGAAGGGCTTTCAAATTCCGATAAAGCACGTATCGAATTCTGCGGCGACTATTGATCTGCCTGAGATGAACCTGGATATGGTGCGGGCGGGATTAATGCTCTACGGACTTTACCCCTCCAAGGATGTGGATCATGTAGGGGTGCGTCTGAAAAGGGTGCTGTCCCTGAAAGCCCGAATTTCCTTGGTCAAAGACCTGGAAAAGGGACGGGGCGTCAGTTACGGACTGATATATACCACTCCCGAAGAGCGAAAAATTGCGACCCTTCCGGTGGGCTATGCCGACGGTTTTACAAGGCTGCTTACAGAAAAAGCACAGGTGGTTCTTAAGGGAAAGGCCTATCCCGTGGTGGGGAGAATCTGCATGGATCAGACAATGATCGATATTACCGGCGGAGAAGCGAAAATCGGAGATCCGGTAACCATCATCAGCAGCAGGGATGAGGATCCCAATACCGCCGACGATTTTGCCGAGCTCCTGGGCACGATTAATTATGAAATTGTGTGTATGATCAGCCGGAGAGTTCCCCGGGTATATCTAAAAAATGATAAAGTGCAGGCAATTACCGATCACTTGTTGACACGGTAATCTGAAGTGAGATATAATAAAAGGTAGCCTAATACTTATGGACTGGGAGGTGCAGTATGGCCAATTCGGAAAAAATCGTCGTTCACTTGCCTTCATCACTTTTGCAGAAAACCGATCGCATGGCGGAAATCGAAAACCTGGATCGAAGCCAATTTCTAACGAAAGTGATTCAAAGCTATCTTCAACAGAAGTGTTTTGAAGAGAATCGGTGCAGAATGAAAGAGGGTTATAGGGAAATGGCAAGCATTAATACTGCTCTTGCGGAACTGGGTATGTGCTTAGATTTGCCTTCACTGGAAGACTATGAAGGCAAGATATCGGAGAGTGATGAAAAGTGGCGATAAAAAGAGGAGATATGTTTTATGCGGATTTAAGTCCGGTGGTCGGTTCGGAACAGGGAGGGGTTCGGCCGGTACTGATTATTCAAAACAATATCGGGAATAAATACAGCCCGACGGTTATTGTTGCGGCTATAACCTCCAAAATCAACAAGGGGAAGCTTCCCACCCATGTGGAGCTTGATACTTCCCATTATAAAATTCCGAAGAATTCCGTCATTTTGCTGGAACAGATTCGAACCATTGATAAAAAAAGATTGGAAGAAAAAATCGGTTCCCTGGATGAAAGAACCATGCTGAAGGTGAATCGGGCATTGTCCATCAGCTTAGGGATTTTATCGGATTACTAGTAAAAACCATGAAGAAACTACATAATGATGAAATTCTGTATTGCCTTTTGCTCAATACCCACATATTAAATAGTTGTCAGTAAAGAAAAAATAAGACCTTTAATTCCGACAAACACCGCTTTGTTGAATGGGGGTCTTAATTTTTGGAAAGGAGAATCAGGATGATTGAAAATAAAAAATATCGATTGTTTGTAGACTATCTTGCCATTGCCGTAGGTTCAGGACTACTGGCTTTTTCTTTGGTGTTTTTTCTGGAACCCAATACCATTGCCCCCGGTGGCGTCACCGGTTTTGCCATTCTCATTCAAAAACTTGTCGGCATCCCCATCGACTTTACCAACCTGGCCGTAAACATCCCGCTATTTATTGCGGGGATTATGATTCTCGGAAAAGCTTTCGGGGCAAAAACCGCCTATGCCACGATTATGCTGTCGGTGTTTATCCGGCTCTTTTATACCTTCTTTGGAGAAATTGCCGTAACCGATGATCTTTTGTTAGCCGCAATCTATGGAGGCGTAATTTCCGGGGTGGGCCTTGGAATTGTCTTTCGTTACGGGGGTACCACGGGAGGAACGGATCTCGGCGGGGCCATTTTGAACAAATTTTTCCCAAACCTCAGCACCGCAAAAATGATGATGTTCCTGGACCTGATTGTGGTGATATCCGCCGGGTTTGTGGAGCGAAGAATTGAGACCTCGCTCTATTCGATTATCGCACTGTATATTTTAGTAAAGCTGATCGACTTTATTGTGGAAGGACTAAGCTATGCCAAGGCCTTTTATATTATTTCCAATAATCCCGAGGAAATGGGAAAGACCATTACGAAGGAAATGCACCGGGGGGTTACCGCCCTTTCGGGAAAAGGAGTCTATACCGGGTCAAGCCGGGATGTGCTCTTATGCGTGGTTAACCGGGCCCAGGTGGCAAAGCTGAAGCGCATTGTGCACGAAGTGGACCCCAATGCCTTTATGATGGTTAGTACCATTCATGAAGTTCTAGGAGAAGGTTTTAAAGAAATCAAGTCCTAAACCCAATACGGATTATGAAACACAAGATATAGTAAGCACAAAATATTAGGAGGTTATGACAATCATGAACCAGGAAATGCTCGAACACAAAGCCCGAACCCTACGTAAGGACATCATTGAGATGCTTTATCTAGCCGGTTCAGGACATCCCGGGGGATCCCTTTCCGCCGTGGAGATACTCAGTACGCTGTATTTTAAGGAAATGAATGTGGATGAGAAAAATCCCACATGGGAGGACCGGGACCGATTTGTGCTGTCTAAAGGACATGCAGCCCCCGTGCTTTACGCAGCCTTGGCGGAAAAAGGTTTTTTTGCCAAAAGCGAATTATGGGAGCTTCGAAAAACCGGGAAACGTCTACAGGGGCATCCGGATATGAAAAACATTGCCGGCGTGGATATGTCCACAGGGTCCCTTGGACAAGGGTTTTCCACCGCGGTGGGAATGGCACTGGGCCTGAAAACCGATGGAAAGGAAAGCCGGGTATTTACGCTTTTAGGGGACGGCGAACTGCAGGAAGGCATTGTCTGGGAAGCCGCAATGGCAGGCGCTCATTATGGGCTTGACAATCTTACCGCCTTTGTGGATCATAACGGCCTGCAGATCGATGGTCCAAATGAAGAGGTAATGGGAGTACATCCGGTTA